>DAINRN010000302.1:0-5109 GCA_036741815.1 Acidobacteriota bacterium | reverse complement strand
GCCGGCCGCTGCTGCTGCTCGCGCCCGGCCTGCTCCTGCTCGCCGGCCTCTACGTCTTGCGGGCCCGGGCGGCGTTGTCGGGCACCGAGGTGGAGACGGTGCGCGCCTCCGTGCTGCGGCCCGCGGAAGCGGCTGCGGGCGCACCCCTCCTGACCTCGTCGGGATACGTGGTGGCCCGGCGCAAGGCGGTCGTCTCGGCGAAGATCCAGGGCCGGCTTTCGGAGCTGAAGGTGGAGGAGGGGAGCCGCGTGCGCGAAGGGCAGCTCCTGGCCCGTCTGGAGAGCTCCGACTACGAAGCGCAGGTGAGCCGCGCCGCCGCCCAGCTCGAGCGCGCCCAGGCCGACCTGGCGGAGAACGAGCGCCAGCTCCGCCAGGCGGAACGGCTCACCCGCGAGAGCATCATGTCCCGCGACCAGCTCGAGGCCGCGCAGAGCCGCGTGCGCATCGCCGAGGCCGGCGTCTCCCAGGCCCGCGCGGACCTGTCCTTCGCGGAGGCCTCGCTGCGCAACACCCGGATACTGGCCCCCTTCACCGGCACGGTGGTGAAGAAGATGGCGGAGGTGGGCGAGAGCGTGGCGCCCATCCCGCCCGGCGTGAACATCTCCACGTCCTCCGGCGCCATCGTGGCGCTGGCGGACCTCGACACGCTCGAGGTGGAGACGGACGTGGCGGAGTCGAACGTGGCGCGGCTGGGGCCGGAGCAGCCCGCCGAGGTGGCGGTCGAGGCCTTCCCCGACCGCCGCTACCGGGCGGTGCTCCGGCAGGTGATCCCCACCGCCGACCGCACCAAGGCCACGGTCCAGGTGAAGGTCACGATCCTCGACAAGGACCAGAACCTCAAGCCCGAGATGAGCGCCAAGGTGACGTTCCTGGAGCAGGCCCGCCCCGCCTCTGCCGGTGCGGCGGAGGAGGCGCCGATGGTGACCGTTCCCGCGGCCGCCGTCGCCACCCGCGACGGCAAGACCGTCGTCTTCGAGGTCGCGGACGGCAAGGCGCGCCAGCGCGCGGTGGTGACCGGACCCGCCCGCCAGGGCCAGGTCGTCGTCCAGCAGGGGCTCAGCGGAACGGAGACGCTGGTGGCGCGTCCCCCCGACACCCTGCGCGACGGCGACGCGGTGAAGGTCAAGGGCTAGACGCTCATAGCCGCTCCAGCTCGTAGAGCGCCCGCGTGTTCCGCGCGGTGGTGACGATCAGGACCACGATCAGCCCGGCGATGGCCATCGCGCCCACCGCGTCGTAGAGCAGGAATTCCGTTCCCAGCAGCGTGAAGTGGGGCCGCACCAGCAGGGCCAGGTTTCCGAGCGCGAGCAGCAGCCGCAGCTCCGTGCCGCCCACGGGACCGAACGAGATCTTGAAGACGCCGAGGGTGTAGGTGGCGAGGTAGATGTTGATCGAGACCAGGAAGTACGCGATCAACAGCGCCAGGGCGATGCGCTCGCTCATGTACCCGGAAAGCGCGAGGCCTCCGAGCAGGAACAGCGCCCCGAAGGCGTCCACCAGGTGGTCCACGTAGAACCCGTAGCGCGGCCGGCATCGCTGCCGGAACCGCGCGAGCGTGCCGTCCAGGCTGTCGCCGAGCCAATTCAGGACCAGCGCGGCGTTGACCACGTGAAGCAGTTCCGGCGTTCCGGAGCTGAACGCGTACGCCGCGCCCGCCAGGATCATGGCCAGCAGCCCCAGCGCCGTCAGGTGATCGGGACCGACCCGGGCCGGCGTCCGCGCCGCCAGCCACAGCAGGGCCTTCTTCTCGATTCCGGCCGTCAGCCCGCGCAGCTCCCGGCGGGCCTCATCGAACCGCTTTTCCATGTCTCCTCCTCGGTTCCGTCGCGGGGCTCTCACCATCACGCTCCCCATCTGAGCGGATAATAGGAGCCACCCTTCCGCCGGGTCCTTAAGTGCCGACAAGAGATTCCCAAGTGATTTCCAAGCTCGAGTTCGGTCCGTTCCGCCTCGACGCCGCCAAGCGCGTGCTGTGGAGGAACGGGCGCATCGTCGCCCTCCCGCCCAAGGCCCTGGACCTCCTCGTCGCGCTCGTGGAGCAGGGGGGCGACGTGGTCACCAAGGAAGAGCTGATGCGGCGGGTCTGGCCGGAAACCTTCGTGGAGGAGGCCAACCTCAGCGTCAACGTCTCCGCCCTCCGGAAGGCGCTCGGCGACCAGGCGGGCGGCGGGCCCTACATCGAGACCGTCTCCCGCCGCGGGTACCGGTTCGCCGGGCTCGAGCCCAAAGCGCCCGCAAGGCCGGCCCTGCCCACGCTGGCGGTCCTCCCCTTCATCCCGTTGAGCCACGGCAAGGACGACGCGTATCTCGGCGCGGGCCTGGCCGACGCGCTCATCACGCGCCTGGGGGGGACGGGCCACGTCGTGGTCCTGCCCACGAGCGCGGTGCTCCGGTACGCGGAGCGGGATCCGCGAGAAGCGGGCCGCGAGCTCCAGGTGGACGCCGTCCTCGAAGGCAAGGTCCAGCGCCGCGGCGCGCGGCTGCGCGTCACCGTCCAGCTCCTGCCTCTCCGCGAGGGGACCGCTGCCTGGGCCGAGACCTTCGACGAGGACGTGAGGAACGTGTTCGCGGTACAGGACCGGATCGCGCAGCAGGTGGCGCAGGCCCTGGACCTGAGGCTCGGCGCCCCCGAGCGCGAGCGGCTCACCCGCCGCCACACCGACGACGCCGAGGCCTATCAGTCCTACCTCAAGGGCCGCTACTTCTGGAGCCGGTTCACCGGGGAGTGGCTGGAGCGCTCCTTCGGCTTCTTCCGCGAGGCGGTGGAGAAGGACCCGGGGTTCAGCCTGCCCCACGCGGGACTCGCCGACGCGTACCTGGTCCTCGGCTTCTCCGGGCTGGTCTCGCCGAGGGAGGCCTGGCCGCTGGCCGGCGAGGAGGCCCGCCTGGCCCTGGCCACCGACGACGGCGTCTCCGACGCGCACGTCTCGCTGGCCTACGTCCACCTTTTCCAGGACTGGAACTGGCGACGGGCGGGCGCGGAGCTGGCGCGGGCCGTGGCCCTCAGCCCGAGCTCGGCCTCCCCCCGTCACTGGCGGGCCCTCTACCTGGACATGCTCGGGCGCTTCGACGAGGCCAGGAGCGAGATCGCGCGGGCCCAGCAGATGGAGCCGCTCTCGCTCGTGGGCGCCGCGCTCACGGCCTTCCAATCCGACCTGAGCCGCGAGCCCTCGCGCGAGCTCCAGGACTGCCGCAAGGCCGTGGACCTGGACCCGAACCACTTCGTGGGCCGGTGGGCGCTGGGCCTCGCCCTTCAGCACCAGGGCCGCCACCGCGAGGCGGTGGCCGAGCACCGCAAGGCATTGAAGCTGTCCGGCGGGAGCATCCTGATGAAGCCCGTGCTGGCGCGCAGCCTCGCGCTCGCCGGCCGACCCCCGGAGGCCCGAAAGATCCTGAAGGAGCTGGAGCGCGCCAACCGCGAGACGCGGGCGGGCTCCTACCCGATCGCCACCGTCCGTCTCGCCCTGGGCGACGCCGAGGGTGCCCTGGCCGCGCTCGAGGCGGCGACCGAGGAGCGCGATCCCTGGCTGGTGTGGCTCAAGGTGGACCCGATGCTGGACGAGCTGCGGGGCCATCGGCGGTTCGACAGCCTGCTGCGGCGCGTGTTCGGCGTCACGACACCGGGCACAGGGTAGCTCCGCCGGTTCAGGGAGCGGGCGAGCCCCCGCGCAGCGCGCCGCCCAGGAACCGCAGGCTGTGGGCCAGCACCGAGCGCACGTAGTCGTAGCCGTGATCGCCGGGGCGAAGGAAGAACTCGTGGGCCACGTGCCGGGCCTCGAGCCGCCGGTGTAGCTCCTGGGTTCCCTTGAAGAGCCCGTAGCGGTCGGAGGAACCGCAGTCGAAGTAGAGGGCGGGCGTGCTCCCGGGATCGGCCCGCGCCGCCCAGGCCAGGGGGTCGGCCGCGGCCCAGAGCGAGGCGTCGACGGGCTCGCCGAAGGCGCGGTTGAAGGCGGCCATGTGCCAGGCGCCCGCGCCCGCGGAGGCGGTGGGTATGGCCTCCAGCACCATCGCGCTGTGGGCGGCCACCGCGCGGTAGGCCTCCGGGTGCGACAGCGCGATGCGCAGCGCCGCGTAGCCTCCCATGGAGATCCCGAGCAGCGCGCGGCCCTCGCGGCCGACGGCGCGGTAGGTGTCCTCCACGTGGGCGGGCATGTCGCGGGTCACCAGGTCCTCGTACGCGCCCAGGGGCCCGTTGACGAAGAACGAGTTGTCCCCGTCCACGGCCACCACGATCATCTCGGGGATCTCGCCGCTCCGGGTCAGATCCTCGACGATGCGGGGCAGGCCGCGCTGCTCCCAGAAGTCCGGGCCCTCGAAGAGGCCGTGCAGGACGTGCAGGACGGGGTAGCGCCTCTGTCCCGTCCCGTACGAAGGCGGGAGCTGGACGGCATAGGCGACGTCCCGGCCCAGCGCCGCGGAACGGAAGGTGGAGTAGCGGACCTCGGCGCCGGCGGGCGCGGCCAGGACCACGGCCAGGAGCGCCGCGGGCCGGGTCAAGACCGGCTCCGGACCGGCGGGCGCCCGAGCGTGCGGTTGATCGCCTTCAGCACGGCGTCCATGTCGCGCGCGGTCAGCTTCCCGGTGAACGTGTTCTGCTGCGAAGGATGGTACGAGGTGAAGAGGGTCAGCCCCGCGCCGAGATCGTGCGCCAGGCCGTGGCCGAAGGCGTAGGCGCGGCGCGGGGGGACGCGGCCGATCTCGCGCAGCATGGCCAGGAAGCCGTCCATGGCCACCCGTCCCAGGGCGAGGACCGCGCGCACGCGCGTGAGGAGCGTCCACTCCCGCGCCAGGTACTCGCGGCAGTGGCCCATCTCCTCCGGCAGCGGCCGGTTGCCGGGTGGCGCGCACCGCGCCACCGCGGCCACGTAGCAGTCGACGAGGCGCTGCCCGTCGTCGCGGGAGATCGAGACCGGGCGGCTGGCGAACCCGGCGCGATGGAGCGCCGCGAACAGGAAGTCACCCGAGCGGTCGCCGGTGAAGATGCGGCCGGTGCGGTTGCCGCCGTGGGCGGCGGGGGCGAGGCCGACGATCAGGAGGCGGGCGGCGGGATCGCCCCCGCCCGGGACGGGACGTCCCCAGTACTCCTCATCCTGGAACCGCCGCACCTTC
>DAINRN010000301.1:1739-5122 GCA_036741815.1 Acidobacteriota bacterium | reverse complement strand
TGGCGATGGTGTCCTCCTGCATGAGCCGCTTGGTCTCCACGAGGGGGATCAGCTCGCCGTTGATGCGCAGGACGGGGTGCGACCCCACCTTCAGGTGGAGGTCGGACGCCTTGCGCTCCGAAGCGATCTTCAGGAGATCGTTAATGTGCATACGCTTCTAAAGGCCTCCTCGCCTACACCGCGCTCGACTTGCGCGCGGACGCCTCGGGTTTGTGCGAGGCGCCCGTCGGCACCGTCTGCGCGGCGCCCGCCGGCACGAACGTGAGCCATCCGAACTCGTCCGGGACGCGGCCCTCGATCAGGTCGAAGAAGGCGCCCTGCAGCGCCTCCGTGACGGGGCCGCGCGCGCCCTTCCCGATCACGATCTTGTCCACGGAGCGGATGGGCGTGATCTCCGCCGCCGTACCCGTGAAGAACACCTCGTCCGCCAGGTAGAGCATCTCCCGGGGCACCCGCTGCTCGTGGACCGCGAGCCCCTGGCGCCGGGCCAGGGTGATCACGGTGTCCCGCGTGATCCCCGGCAGGATGGAGGAGACGAGGGGCGGCGTGAGCATCACGCCGTTCTTCACCAGGAAGATGTTCTCGCCGCTGCCCTCGGACAGGTAACCCTCGGCGTCCAGCGCGATCCCCTCCGAGTACCCCTCCTTGATGGCCTCCATCTTGATGAGCTGCGAGTTCATGTAGTTGGCCGCGCTCTTGGCCATCGCGGGCAGCGTGTTGGGCGCGATGCGGGTCCAGGAGCTGACGCGCGCGTCCACGCCCTTCTCCAGCGCCCCCGCGCCCAGGTACTTGCCCCAGTCCCAGACCATGACCGCCACGTCCACCGGGCAGGGGAAGGGGTTCACCCCGAGCTGGCCGTAGCCCCGGTAGATGATGGGCCGGATGTAGCAGGCGTCCATCTTGTTCACGGCCACGGTCTCGAGGATGGCCTGGTTCATCTCCGCCGGCGGGTAGGGCACGTCCATGCGGTAGATCTTGGCGGAGTTGTAGAGGCGGTCGGTGTGGGCGTCGAGCCGGAACACCGCCGGGCCCTCGGGGGTGGCGTAGCAGCGCAGCCCCTCGAAGACCGCCGAGCCGTAATGGAGGGCGTGGACGCCGATGTGGATCTTGGCGTCGTCCCAGGGGACGAGCTTCCCGTTCATCCAGATCTGCTCCGACTTCGGGAAGGGCATGGTTGGAGGACTCCTCCTCGCCAAAGTTCCGTCCAGACGGCGCGCGACCGTTCGCGCCGATTCTAGACCCCCGCCCGGGGGGCTGTCAATGCGGATTTCGAGGGAAGTGTCTGAGAGGCGAGGGGTTAGGCGCGCCCGCCCCTCACTGGGTCTCGCCGCAGAAGGGGCAGGCATCGGATCGGGCGTGCAGGGGCTTCCGGCAGTGCCAGCAGAACCCCCTCTTGGGGACCTCGCGGGCCTTGAGGCGCTTGCGGATGTCGTCCAGCTCGGTGGCCTTGTGGTCGATGTCGGCGGCCGTGGCCAGGTCCTCCAGGATCTCCGAGGCCCGTTGGTAGCGCTCGCCCAGGTCCGTGGAGATCGCCTTCATCACGATGTCCGAGATCTCCTTGGGGATGTGCCCGTTGCGGATCCGCGGCGGCGTGCAGCGGCCCTGGGCCACCAGCCGCTCGATCTGGGCCGGGTTGGGGCTGAAGTAGGGGAGCGTGCCCGTCAGCATCTGGTAGAGCATCACGCCCACCGAATAGATGTCCGAGGCCAGCACCGCCCGCCCCGCGAACTGCTCCGGGGCCATGTACGGGGGGCTGCCGATCACGGTCGTGGCGTGACTCTTCTCCAGCAACCGGCTGGTCCCGAAGTCCGCCACCTTGAGGACGCCGCTCTCGGAGAGGAGCACGTTCGCCGGGCGGAGGTCGCGGTGGAGGATCTGGGCCTGGTGCGCGTGCTCCACGCCCTTCAGGATCTGCACGATGTAGTTCAGGGCGCGGGGCACGTCCAGGCTCTTCTCGCGGTCGAGCACGGCCTCCAGGCTCTCGCCCTTGACGTAGTCCATCACGATGAAGAACACGCCCTCCACGCGCTCGGCGGTCAGGATGCCGACGATGTTGGGGTGATCGAGCGCGGCCAGGAGCCGCGGCTCCTGCAGGAGGTCGTCGAAGTCGCCGCCCTGCCGGTGCGGGACCTTGATGGCGACCTTCTTGTCGATCCAGGCGTCCTTGGCGAGGAACACCGTGCCGAATCCGCCGGAGCCCAGGTTGGAGAGGATCTGGTACTTCCCGACGTTCTGTCCGAGGAGGAACATTAATGCGGGACGCAGTATAGCAAGCGGCCCCTTCCCGCGGGTCCGTTTGTGATTGGGGGAGATTCATCTAGGATTCGGTCTGGAGACGACGCGATGGGCTTCATGGACGACGTGCGGGCACGGGTGAAGGGGCGAGGCCTCAGGATCGTGCTGCCCGAGGGCCTCGAGGAGCGCGCGCAGCGGGCCGCGGCCCTGCTGCGCGACCAGGAGCTGGCGCGTCCCATCCTCCTCGGCGCGGCGGACGCCGTCCGCGCGAAGGCGGCGAGCCTGGGCGTGGGCCTCGAAGGCATCGAGGTGCGCGACCCGCGCGCCGACGCCGCCTTGCCGGATCACGCGGCCGCGTATCACGATCTGCGGAAGCACAAGGGGATCACCCCGGAGGCCGCCCGCGAGCGCGCGGCCCTCCCGCACTACTTCGGGGCCCTGGCCGTGCGCTCCGGCCAGGCCGACGGCCTCGTCTCCGGGCTCAACAGCGAGACCAAGCCTTTCGTCCCCGCCTTCGAGGTGGTCAAGCTGCGCGCGGGCTACAAGCGCGCCTCGTCCGTCTTCATCATGGCCTGGCCGGAGCGGGTCCTCTTCTACGCCGACTGCTCAGTGAACATAGCGCCCGACGCCTTCACGCTGGCCGAGATCGGCCGCGCCACCGCGGCCACCGCCCGCGCCTTCGGCTTCGTCCCCAAGGTGGCGTTCCTGTCCTTCTCGACGCGGGGCAGCGCGGAGCACGAGTCGATCGACCGGGCGAAGGAGGCGGTGGCGCTGGCGCGCGCCGCCGAGCCGGGCCTCGAGGTGGACGGCGAGCTGCAGTTCGACGCGGCCTTCGTCCCCGCGGTGGCGAAGAAGAAGTGCCCGGACAGCCCGCTGCGGGGCGAGGCCAACGTGCTCGTCTTCCCCGACATCAACGCCGGGAACATCGCCTACAAGATCACCGAGAGGCTGGCCGGCGCCTCCGCCATCGGCCCCATCATGCAGGGCCTCAACAAGCCGATGAACGACGTCTCGCGCGGCTGCTCCGTCCAGGACATGGCCGACGTCGCGGTGATCACCGCGGCACAGGCGCTGGGCTGACGCGCGCCGTTCCCCGGCGTCTCGCGCTCTTCGGCCTCCTGCCCTTCTCCGCCACCTCCACCGGCAAC
>DAINRN010000301.1:0-1729 GCA_036741815.1 Acidobacteriota bacterium | reverse complement strand
CGAGGGCCTCATCGGTCTTCCGATCCTGCAACAGCATCTCGCTTTTCGAGAGGAGCGCCAGCACGTGGGTCGGCTCGCCCTTCAACGCGTCATCGATCAGGCGATAGGCCTCCTGCCGGCGGCCCTCCTCGTCCAGCTCCTGGCCGCGCGGTCGCCCGCGGTGGTGGAGCGCGGCTATTCCGAGGGGCTGTACCGCGCCATCGCGGCGGTGGCGGCGCGGACCACCGGCCGGGTGCCCTTCTCGCTGGCGGAGTGGGTGGTCGCCGCCGCCGTCGCGGCCCTCCTCTGGATCGGCCTGCGCTTCGCGGCCCGGTGCTTTCGCGAGCGAGGGTACCTGCGCCGCACGTGGCGCCGCGCGCTGGCCTCCGTCCTGGCTGCGGCCGGCGCGACGTACCTCGCGTTCCTGATCGCGTGGGGGCTGAACTACGCGCGCCAGCCCTTCGCGGTCCTGGCCGGGCTCGACGCGTCGCCCGCGCGCACGGCCGAGCTGCGTGACGCGTGCGAGCAGCTGGTGGCGCGCGCCAACGCGCTGCGGGTGGGGTTGCCGGAGGACGGCCGCGGCGTGATGCGCCTGCCCGACGGTCTGCGTGGCGCGTTGGACCGGGCGGGACAGGGCTACCGCGAGGCGGCCTCGGTGTACGGGGTGCTGGCCGGCCGCCCGGGGCGGGCCAAGCCGCTGGCATCGTCGCGCGCCTTCTCGTACCTCGGCATCACCGGCATCTTCTTCCCCTTCACGGGCGAGGCCAACGTGAACGCCGACGTGCCCGATCCCGACATCCCCTTCGCCGTCGCCCACGAGATGGCGCACGCGCGCGGCTTCGCGCGCGAGGACGAGGCCGGATACGTCGGGTACCTGGCCTGCCGGTTCCACCCCGACCGGGACTTCCAGTACTCCGGCGTCCTGGGCGCCAGCATCTACGCCGCCAACGCGCTGTTCGCGGTGGACCGCCGGGCCCACCGCCAGGTGATCGGTGCCCGCTCCGCCGCGGTGGGGCGGGACATCGAGGCCCTGCGGGAATGGAGCGACCGCTACCACGGCCCCGTGGCCCGGGTCTCGCGCTCCGTCAACAACGCCTACCTGAAGTCGCAGGGCCAGGCCGAGGGCATGCGCAGCTACGGCCGGATGGTGGACCTGCTGATCGCGGAGCGCCGTGCGCGGCCGCCGGGCCCTTCGCCCCGTGAGTAGGCTCGCGGCTAGCCCAGGTCTCCCCACAAGAGCTGAAGCACGGTGACGGCCGCGATGGCCGCGGTCTCGGCGCGCAGGACGCGCGGGCCGAGGCCGGCCGGCTGGAACCCCGCGGCCTGGATGCGCGCGGCCTCGGCGGGCTCCCAGCCGCCCGCGGGACCGACGAGGGCCAGGGCCGAGAGCGGCCGCGATGCTCCCGCGTCGAGCGGAGGCTGGCCCGGCGTCTCGAGGAACAGGACGCGGCGGCCCTCGAAGGGCGCCGCCAGCAGCGCGTCGAGGGTGACCGTCGGATGAACGACGGGCACGACCGCCCGGCCGCATTGCTCGGCGGCGCCGCTCGCCACCTTCTCCCAGCGCTCCTGCCGGGACCCCTGCAGCGCGGGACGGCCCGCGGCATCGGTGCGCGCGGTCACCACGGGGCGCACCTCCGACACCCCCAGCTCGGTCGCCTTCTGGATGACCGTCTCCATCCGGTCGCCCTTCAGCGGAGGCAAGGCCAGCACGATCCAGAGCGGTGACTCCGGACAGCGCGGCGCCGCGGGC
>DAINRN010000300.1:0-5126 GCA_036741815.1 Acidobacteriota bacterium | reverse complement strand
CAACCGGCTGCCACCGCGAGCAGCACCTGCGCGGTGCAGATGTTGCTCGTGGCCTTCTCGCGCCGGATGTGCTGCTCGCGGGTCTGCAGCGCCATGCGGTACGCCGGCCGGCCTTCGGCGTCGCGGGAGACCCCGATGAGGCGGCCGGGGATCTGCCGCTTGTACTCCTCCTTCGTGGAGAGGAAGGCCGCGTGGGGGCCGCCGAAGCCCAGGGGCACGCCGAAGCGCTGGGTGGACCCCACCGCGATGTCCGCCCCGAACTCCCCGGGCGGCCGCAGAAGCGTCAGGGCCAGGAGGTCAGTGGCGATGACCACCAGGGCCTGCGCGGCGTTGGCGCGCGCGGCCAGACCGGCGTAGTCGCGCACCCGCCCGTCCGTGGTCGGGTATTGCAGCAGCAGGCCGAAGACGCCCTGGCCCGCCAGGTCGGCGTCCTCGGCCCGTCCCACCCGCACCTCGAGGCCCAGCGAGGCGGCCCGCGTCTTCAACACCGCGATCGTTTGCGGGTGGCAGTCCTCCGAGACGAAGAAGGCCTTGCGCTCCCCGCGGTCCAGGGCGTGGCACATGGCCATGGCCTCGGCGGCGGCGGTGGCCTCGTCGAGCAGCGACGCGTTGGCCAGGGGCAGGGCCGTCAGGTCCGCCACCATGGTCTGGAAGTTGAGGAGGGCCTCGAGACGGCCCTGTGCGATCTCCGCCTGGTAGGGCGTGTAGGCGGTGTACCAGCCCGGGTTCTCGAGGACGTTGCGCTGGATGACGGGCGGGGTCACGCAGTCGTGATAGCCCATCCCGATGAAGGAGCGGAAGACCTGGTTTCGCCGCGCCAGCGCGCGCAGCTCGTCGATCAGCTCGTGCTCCCCGCGGGCCGGGGGCAGGGACAGCGTCCGGCGCAGGCGGATGGACCCGGGCACGGTGGCGTCCACCAGCGCGTCGAGCGAGTCGAAGCCCAGGATGTCCAGCATCTCCCGGACCTCGGCCTCGCTCGGGCCGATGTGCCGCTCCTCGAAGCGGTCGGTGGGCTCGAGACCGCGCCCGGCCGCGGGCCTCTCCGCCGCCGGAGGGGGCCGCACCGCCACTACTTCGCCTCGCTCCCCACGAAGGCCTCGTAGGCGGCGGCGTCCATCAGCTCGGCGATCGCCTGCGGGTCGGAGACGCGGACCGCGATCATCCAGGCCTGGCCGTGGGGATCGGCGTTGATCGTCTCCGGCTTCGCGACCAGCGCGGAGTTGACCTCCACCACCTCTCCCGCCACGGGCGCGAACAGCTCCGAGACGGCCTTAACCGACTCCACGGTGCCGAAGCCGGCGTGGGCCTCGAGCTTGCGCCCGACCTCGGGCAGCTCCAGGTAGACGACGTCGCCGAGCTGCTTCTGCGCGTAGTCGGTGATGCCGATGGTCGCGCGATCGCCCTCCACGCGCACCCACTCGTGCTCCTTCGTGTACCGCCGGTCGGCAGGATACATGCCCAGCTCCTACTGCTTGGTCCGCTTGTAGAACGGCGTGGGGACCACCCGCGCCGGCACGTTCCGGCCCCGCACATCGATCTCCAGGTTGGCTCCGGCCGCGGCGCGGGCCGAGGGCAGGTAGCACAGGCCGATGTTCTTCTGGAGATACGGGGCGTACGAGCCCGAGGTCACGTCGCCCACGGGCTTGCCGTCGAGGAAGACGTTATAGCCGTGGCGCGCGATGCCGCGGCCCGTCACCTCGAAGCCCACGAGCTTGCGCGGGGCGCCTTCCTTCTTCTGCGCCTCGAGCACACCGCGGCCGGGAAAGTCGCCCTTGGCCTCGTCCAGGGACACGATCCAGCCCAGCCCCGCCTCGACGAGGCTCGTCGTCTCGTCCATGTCGTTCCCGTAGAGGCACATCTTCGCCTCGAGGCGGAGGGTGTCGCGCGCCCCCAGGCCGGCGGGCTGGAGGCCCTTCTCGCGCCCCGCCTCGATGAGCCGCCGCCAGAGGGGCTCCGCGTGCTCGGGGGCCACGAAGATCTCGAAGCCGTCCTCGCCGGTGTAGCCCGTCCGCGCGATGGTGGCCGGGTGGCCGTCCACCTCTCCCTCCGCGAAGTGGTAGTACGCGATCGCCCCCAGGTCCACCGGCGTCAGCGCCTGCAGGATCTCCTGGGCCCGCGGGCCCTGGAGGGCCAGCAGGGCGTAGGCCTCGCTCTTGTCCACGACGTCGCACGCCTCCGGGCTCTGCGCGCGCAGCCAGCCGAAGTCCTTCTCGACGTTGCCGGCGTTGACCACCAGCATGTAGCGCTCGGGCCCCCGGCGGTACAGGATGACGTCGTCCAGCGGCGCGCCAAGGGCGTTGGGCAGCGCGGAGTACTGCGCCTGACCGTCCGCCAGCCGGGCCACGTCGTTGGACGTGACCCTTTGGAGGAAGGCCAGGGAGCCCGGCCCCGTCACCTCGATCTCTCCCATGTGCGAGACGTCGAAGAGGCCCGCGGCCTTGCGCACCGCCATGTGCTCGTTGATGAGCCCCGCGTACTCGACGGGCATCTCCCAGCCGCCGAACGGCACCATCTTCGCCCCCATCTCCCGGTGAACCGCGTGCAGAGGCGTCTTCCTGAGGGTGGTGGTCGAGGCTTCCAAGTGTCTCCTGGTGGCGTCGGGGATGAAGTGTTCACGCTACCATACGCCGCGCGGAAGGGTCAACGAAGCGGCCGCGGTTGAAAGCGCGTGGCCTCGTCATCTACGATCGCGCGCGGTGTCGCAATCGCCGCCGTCCTCGACGTACCTCACGCTCTGCTGGGACTGCCTGGGCGAGTTCGACGCCCTGAGCGCGGTCTGGTGCTCCCACGACCCCAAGAACCCCACCAAGCTCTGCCCTTTCTGCCTGCACTGCTTCTGCGACGCCAGCGAGGGCTACAAGCAGGAGTTCTGGCGCCGCGCCCCGCAGCGGCTGCACGACGACCTCCAGACCCTCAGCCTGAGCAAGGACCGGCTGGGGGACATCCTGATCCGCATGGGCAAGCTCACCACCCCGCAGCTCCTCGACGCGCTCGTGGAGCAGAAGAACACGGGCCGGCGGCTGGGCGAGGTCCTGACCGGCCGCGGCCTCGTGTCGGCCGACGAGATCGCGGCCGCCCTGCGCAACCAGGGCGTGCGGCCGCTGACGGACACCCACGGCGCCGCCGTCGCCTCCACGGCGGTCTGGGAGAAGAGCGATCCCAACGAGACCATCCAGTACATCCTCGGCCTGGCCGCGCGCAAGGGCGCCTCCGACGTGCACATCGAGCCGCGGGAGGACATGGTCTCCGTCAAGTACAGGATCGACGGGTCGTTCTTCCGCGTGGACCCCATCCCCAAGGCCTTCCAGCCCGTGCTCACGCGCAAGATCTTCGAGGTGTTCGGACTGGACCCGGCGCGCGAGCAGGCGCCGCAGATGAGCCGCATCGTCTCGCGCCTGGCGGACGCGGATTACGAGCTGGTGGCCCAGGCGCTGCCCACCGCCCACGGGGTCAGCGCCTCCATCAAGCTCGTCAACCGCACCACCTTCCTCAAGGACTTCACGACGCTGGGCCTGGAGCTGGAGGACCGCGTCCGGCTCATGGAGCAGCTGCGCGGCCCGTTCGGGCTGGTGCTGGTCACGGCGCCGCCGTTCAACGGGGCCAACACCACCACCTATTCGATCATGAGCTTCCTCGTGCGGGGCCAGCGCGACCTGGTCTCCCTCGAGTCGCCCGTCTATTGGCCGCTCGAGGGGGCCCGGCAGGTCGAAGTCCCGGTGCAGGGCGGCGGTCCGGCCTCCCCGATGGAGGAGGCCCTGCGCTCCGTGGCCGCCATCCGTCCCGACGTGATGATGCTTTCGAGCGTGCCCGACCGCGCGGTGGCCGAGCGCGTGACGCAGCTCGCCTCCAGCGTCCTGGTCGTGGCCGCGATGACCGCCTCCACCGCGGCCCGCGGCGTGCGTGCCTTCATGGACATGGGCGTGGCGCCGCAGGCCGTGGCCGACACCCTCACCGCCGTGACGTGCCAGCGGCTCGTCCGCCGGATCTGCGCCAGCTGCCGCCATCCCGTGGATCCGCCGGCCGCGCAGACCCTGGCCCACCACGGGATCAGCGCCGAGGAGGCCCAGTCGCTGCGCTTCTTCCGCGGCAAGGGCTGCCCGAGCTGCAACAAGGTCGGCTACCGCGGGCGGCGCGCGATCTTCGAGGTGCTCGCCGGGACCGACGAGGTGCTCTCCGCGGTGGCCGCCGACCTCGGCCCCGACGAGATCGAGACCCTGGCCGCCGGTAGCGGAATGAGCACGTTGCGGGAGCGGTGCCTGGACCTCGTCACCGAGGGGGTCACGACGTTCGACGAGTTCACGCGCCTGCGGCTCTAGGGGCCGCAGGCCGCCCGGCGGTACGCGAACTCCTTCCGCGGCCGTTTGCCCTCCGGCCCGCCGTCGATCCAGGCCAGCAGCCGATCCTTTCCGCTCCGCTCGTATCCGACCCGCTTGGGGAAGTCGTGCTGCAGGTTCTGGAAGACGACGGCGGCGTCGCTCACGGTGTCGGAGAGGAAGACGGCGGACGGCTGGCCGGAAGGATGGGCCTCGTAGGCGAGCTGATCGCCCTGCTCGCGGATGACCACCAGCTCGTACTCGACCAGGTCCGCCCCGCGCACGGTGCGGCCGACGCCGACCATGCTGGCCCCGCGCGGCGCCATCCAATGCTCTTCGATGGTGCGCTCCGGCGAAGCGGCCTCCCAGCAGCCCTGCAGCCAGGCCACGCGCGCGATCCCGACGGCCGACGTCGTCGGGCCCGCGGCCGAGACGACGGCCGCCGCCGTCAGATAGAGCGAGAGGAAGGTCATGCCGCGCCCGATCCTAGCCTCCGGCTGCGCGGCCCCGTCGCCGCGCCTCGACGATCTCGAGCATACGCTCCACGACCGTCTCCGGATCCAGTCCCGTGGTGTCGATGGGGACCGCGTCCGCGGCGCGGGTCAGCGGAGAGTCGCCGCGGGTGGAGTCCACCTGGTCCCGCGCGCGGATGTCCTCCTCGATGGCGCGCAGGTCCGCGTCGACGCCGGCGGCGGCCAGCTCCACGTGCCGGCGGCGCGCCCGCTGGGCCGGGTCCGCGTCCACGTAGAACTTCACGTCCGCGTCGGGGAACACGGCCGTGCCGATGTCGCGTCCGTCGAGCACCAGCGACTC
>DAINRN010000299.1:0-5133 GCA_036741815.1 Acidobacteriota bacterium | reverse complement strand
GACGCGCGCGAGAGCCACGCGCCCAGGCGCATCGGGACCGTGGGGTCGTGGAGGACCGACACGATCTGCCTGCGGTGCTTCCTCGCGTGACGGGCCGCGTCCATGGGCTTGCTGTAGTCGACCGGCGGCTCGGTTCCGGTCACCGCTTCCAGTGCGAACCATTCGTCGCCGTCGCTGTCCCGGTGGACTGTGATCTCGAGCCGCTCCGCCTCGAACTCGTCCTGGAGGCTCGAGCCGAAGCGACGGCGGAGGGTGAGGCGTCCGCTCCCGATCTTCCACTCCTTGCGGCCCCGAGCGAGCCACAGCGTCCCCCACACGAGCCCCAGCGTCGCGAGGATCGCCATCACCGCTCCCGGAATCAGCCCCGGGGCCCCGACCGAACCGCCCACGGCCGCCACGGTCGCGACGGCCATCACGAGCGCGAGCGCCCCGGCCACGCGCGCCTGCACCTTCCGAGTCTGCTGATGCGGCGCGAGGGCGCGCTCGCCTTCTGGCTGTGGCCGCGGCACCTCCTCTCGCTGCCGCTGGCGCCGGCGGTGCTGGCCTTCCTCGCGGCCGCCGTCGCCGCCGGTACGCGCCACCTGTGGGCGACCCGCCTGCGGGCGGCCACCCTGGGCATGCGCGCCGGAGCGGCCCTCGCCGGGATGGCCGGCCTCTCCCTGCTCCTCTACCCGAGCCTCGTCCACTACGGGGAGAAGAACACGCGACTGCAGATCGAGCGCGACCACGCGCCGCTCGTCCTGCGCCAGCCGCAGTGGCGCGAGTACGTGCTGGCGTCCACGCAGCGGCGCATCGACTCGCTGAACGTGCTGGAAGAGTCGCCGCCGGGGCCCTACCCGCCCGAGATCGAGGAGCTGGCCTTCGGGATCTGGTCGGTCACCGACCTGGCGGCCTTCGGCTTCAGCTCGGCGGTGGAGATCCAGGACGTCGCGGGGTCCGTGATCAGCCGCTTCGCCTTGAACCTGCCGGCCTCACGGCCCGGCCCGCCCCTGCCCAGGAGCGAGGCGTGGCAAGTGTCCCGCGAGCGGCTCACGGTGGCCAGCGAGGAGCGGCCCGTGCTGCACGCGCGGCGGCTGCTCTCGTACCACTCCGAGGTCCACGGCGCGATCCACCTCTATGTCGGCGAGGACTTCTGGAACCTGCCCTTCATCACCAGCCGCGACCCCTATTCCGTGCTCCATCGCTCCTCGTCGGGCGAGGCCACGCGCGACCGGCCGATCACGCTGCTCGTGTACGCCGACGGCGAGGCCGTCTTCAGCTCCGCCGAGCGGCCGCCGGCCCTGTCGCCCGAGCTTCTGTCGAGGGTGGGCGGGCCCAACCGCGTGGCCTTCTGGACCACCCTGACCGTGGACGGGCGCGCGCACCACGCGTACCTCTTCTCGGAGGGCGCCCGGGTCTATGCCCTGGCGTATCCGCGCCTGGAGACGACCCGCTATGCCGCAGGCCTGGTGGAGGCCGCCGGCGGCCTCACGCTCGTCGGGCTGGGCCTCCTGGCCGTCGTGACCCTCGTGCGCAGCCTGCTCGGCCGGCGGACCCTTTCCGTCGCGTCCATCACCCGCAGCGTGGAGGAGCGGTTCGCCCTGCGTCTGTTCGTGGCCTTCACGCTCCTGGCCTTCGTCCCGGTGGCGGTGCTGCAGGTGGTGGTGCGCGGCTTCGTGGCGGAGAGGCTGCGCAAGGAGTCGGAGAACCAGGCGCTGGAGCGGGCGGCGGTAGCCAAGAAGGCGGTGGAGGACTTCGCGCTCTTCCAGCGGGGCGAGGCCCTCGGAGACCAGCCCGTCACCGACGCCGCCCTCGTGTGGGTGGCCAGCCTCACACGGAACGACCTGGACGTGTTCGAGCGGGGGCGGCTGCTGGCCTCGAGCAAGCGGGAGCTGTACGCCTCGGGCCTCCTCGCGCCCCAGGTGCCGGGCGGTGTCTACCGCGCCCTCGTGCTCGAGGGCGAGCCCTACGTCCTGCGCACGGAGACGATCGGCAGCTTCTCGTTCCTGGCCGTCTCCGTGCCCGTGCACGTGGAGGTCCGCGAGCCGGGCGTCCTGGGCCGGGAGCCCGGGATCCTTTCCATGCCGCTGGCCCTGCGCCAGAAGGAGGAGCAGGCGACGCTCGAGGACCTGGACCGGAAGATCCGCCTCGCCTCGGTGGTCTTCTTCGCCCTGGCCGCTCTCCTCGCGCAGTCGATGGCGCGGCGCATCTCGGGACCGTTGCGCGACCTGACCCTCGCAACCCAGCGGGTGGCGGAGGGCGATCTCCAGGCGCGGGTCACGGCCACCAGCCGCGACGAGCTCCGGGGCCTCGTGGAGGCCTTCAACCGGATGGCCGGCGACCTGGACCTCCAGCGCCGGGCCCTGGAGCGGAGCAACCGGCTCGCCGCCTGGGCGGAGATGGCGCGGCAGGTGGCGCACGAGGTGAAGAACCCGCTCACGCCCATCCAGCTCTCGGCCGAGCACCTGCGCAGGGTCTTCGGGGATCCGCACGTGGACTTCGCGGCCGCGCTCGAGACATGCACGCAGACGATCCTCAAGCAGGTGCGAACGCTGCGCGGGATCGTGACCGAGTTCTCCGCCTTCGCCCGCCCTCCGGCCCCCGTGCTCGAGAGGCAGGACCTCACCGCGGTGGTGGAAGAGGCCCTGCGGCCCTATCAGCCGGGCCTCCCCCCGGGCGTGACCCTGAGCATGGAGGTGAACGACGGGGTCCCGGCGGTGATGGCCGACCGGCGCCTCCTCGAGCGGGCGGTGGTCAACCTGCTCGAGAACGCCCTGCAGGCGGTGGGCGAGGACGGCGCCATCCAGGTCCGGCTGCGTTCGGCCGAGGCCGGCCGGCGCGCCGAGATCGAGATCGAGGACACCGGAGGCGGGATCGACGCCGCGGTCAAGGACCGGCTGTTCGAGCCCTTCTTCTCCACCAAGACGAGCGGCAGCGGGCTGGGCCTGGCCCTCGTGAAGAGGATCGCGGAGGACCACGGAGGCGGCGTCTCGCTCGAGCCCGCACCGGGCCGCGGGACTCGCGCCACCTTGTGGCTGCCCGCAGACGTGCCCGCGCCCGGGACCTAGTCCGAGCGGATCAGGTCCGAAGGGATCGGATCAGGCGGTGGCGGTGCCGCCCGGCGCCACCATCCGCAGGCACTGCTTCGGATGGGTGCCGCCGCGCTTCATTTCCTTGTGCTTGTCCTTCACCTTGGGCCGGATCTTCGGATTGTCGATCGCCCGAGGCAGGCAGTGCCGCCCCTTGTGACCCCCGAAGAGACCGAAAATCGCGGCTTCCGCCCCGGAAGAGGCCAGCAGCAAAGCCAGGGTGGCGCCGATCAGGATCCTCATTTGCCCTCCACGGACAAGAGTTAACCCCGTTGGATGGAGACGTTACTTGAGGATCCTACTCCCGTCGCTGCCCGAGGGCAAGCCCCTTCCCCACCCGCAGGTCCACGCGGCGGAAACCGTCCCGCACCACCTCCAGGGCTTTCTCGGGCAGGTCGTAGGCCGGCAGGTCCTCGGGCGCGACCAGCGCGACGGCCTCGGCGTCCGATGCCGCCCGCGCTTCTCCCCCGACGTAATCGCAGAGGTAGTCCACGATGACGTAGTGGTAATCGACGTGGTCCGCGTCGCTGTGGATGCGGTCGAAGACGGCGACGACCTCGCGGGGCTTCACCAGCAGGCCGGTCTCCTCCAGGACCTCGCGCACCAGGGCCTGCTCGAGGGTCTCGCCCAGCTCCACCGTGCCTCCCGGCACCACCCACCGCCCGCGCAACGGCTCCTTTCCACGGCGTATCAGGAGCACGCGCCCTTGGTGAATGAGGACCGCGCCCACGCCGACGGAGGGCTGGGCGGGGCGGCCCGTCACCACCGGAGCTGCGGGGCCTCCTCCCCGGCGAGGACGGGCGGGGGCGGGCCGGTGCGGCGGCGTACGGTGCCCGCCACGTAGAGCGCGGGCCCGGAGAGCCAGTACAGGCTGGCCATGGCGAGCAGCACCCACGCCGGATGCAGGGCCACCACGAGCAGCAGGAGCGCGATGCCCAGCACCGCGGTGTAGCTGCGGCGCGTGCGCAGGTCGAACTTCTTGAAGGACGTGTAGCGGAACGTGCTCACCATCAGGAATGACAGGACCACGATGAGGGCGAGGGCCACGATCACGTGGGCGCGAAGGGCCAACGGATCGGGGAAGAGGTTGACCCAGGCCGCCACCTGGGCGGCGCCGGCGGGGATGGGCAGGCCGATGAAGTAGCGGCCGTCCACCACGTGCCGCTGGACGTTGAAGCGCGCCAGGCGGAGCACGCCGCACATGACGAAGAGGAACGCGGCCAGCCAGCCCACGCGGGGCAGGGTGGAGAAGCCCCAGGAGTAGGCGAGGAGGGCGGGGGCCACGCCGAAGGAGATGGCGTCGGCCAGGCTGTCCAGCTCGCCCCCGAACTCGCTGGTCGTGCCCGTGAGGCGGGCGATGCGGCCGTCCAGCACGTCCAGGAGGATGGCCCAGCCGATGAGGGGCGCCGCGTCCTCGTACTGGCCGTGGAGCGTCTTCACGAGGGCCCAGAAGCCGAGGAAGAGGTTGCCCGTCGTGAAGAGCGCGGGCAGCAGGGAGGCCCCGCGGCGGAAGCGCGCGGGCGCCCGGCGGGGAGCGGCGCTCAACGCGACCTCACTGTCGCTCGCCCAGGACGGACACGCCTCCCGCGACGCGCTCTCCCTCCTTCACCGTCACCTTGAACTCGGCGGGCAGGAACACGTCCACGCGGCTGCCGAACTTGATCATCCCCACGCGCTCGCCCCGCGCCACGGGCTCGTCCACGCGCTTGGTGAACACGATCCGCCGGGCGATGAGGCCCGCGATCTGCTTGAAGACCACGCGCGTGTCGCCGTCCTGGATGGTGACGGTGTTCTGCTCGTTGCGGGTGGACGCCTTGTGGTCGAAGGCGGGCAGGAACTCGCCCTTGTGGTAGTCCACCTTCGCCACGCGCCCGCCGATGGGCGCGCGGTTGATGTGGACGTCGAAGACGGACAGGAAGATCGAGATCTGCTGCGCGCCCGGCCCCGGCGCCGAGCCCTCGGGGGCCGGACCGACCTTCACCACGCGGCCGTCGGCCGGCGACACCACCAGCGAGTCGCCGGGCGGGATGCTCCTCCGATGACCCGCCGCCGGTGGGCCTGGTTC
>DAINRN010000298.1:0-5138 GCA_036741815.1 Acidobacteriota bacterium | reverse complement strand
CTCGCGCACCTTCCGCAGCCGCGCGCCCTCGGGCCGGAACAGGCCGATGCGGGGCGCATGGGCCGGTCGCAGGAAGCGCTTCTCGTCCTCGCGGCCGGTCCCCGCGTTGGGGCCGCGGTCCGAGAGGAAATAGAAGAGGTCCGGGTGCTGCGGATGCCGGGCCATGGCCGAGCCGAACCCGCCCGCCCAGACCGTGATGTCGCCGTGGCGCATCAGCACGCGCTCGTCCAGGACCAACTCTCGGGCCCCGGTTGCGGGCGGCTCCGTGCGGCCGTCGGGAGGTGCCATGGCCAGCGCTGCGCAAAGCAGAGGGATCATGCTACCAGCGTACGATGATCTATCATCGCCAGACGCTCGGGATCCGAATTCAGGAGGATGATCATGGACCGCAGGGCAGGAATGGTCGCAACGGCCGTGGGGTGCGCGCTCGCGGCGGCGGGGGCATCCGGCGCGGCGGGCGCCGCCGACGCCGACCCGAAGGCGGTCGAGGCCGTCGTGAAGACAGCCTACGTGGACGGCGTGCACGCCAAGGGCGACCCCGCCCTCATGCGGCAGGGCTTCCACCCCGACTTCCGTATGCTGGCCCTGCGCGGCGGTGTGATGACGCAAGTGACGCTCGAGGAGTGGATCGCGCGCCTGGAGAAGGGTGAGCGCGAGCGGACGAAGCCGCGTCCGGCCATCCGCCACGAGTTCACGAGCGTGGACGTCACGGATGACGCCGCGGTGGTCCGGGTGGAGATCTACCGGGACGGCACGCACGTGTTCACCGACTACCTGTCGCTCTACCGCTTCCCGGACGGCTGGAAGATCGTGTCGAAGATCTTCCAGGCGCACGGAAACTGACCCGCCCCGACGACAAGCTGGCCGGCGTCGGCTGCATGATCCTCGCCATCGCCAGCCTGTCCTTCATGGATGCCCTGGGGAAGCGCGTGGCCGCGCACTACTCCGTCTTCCAGATGCTGGCCATCCGCAGCACCGTGGCCCTCGCCCTCATCCTGGTCGCGCTCGCCGCAACGGGGCAGCTCCAGGCGTTGCGCACGCGCCAGCCCCGGGGCCACGCCCTGCGGGCGCTGTGCGGGCTCCTGGCCTTCGTCACCTTCTACGCGTCCCTGCGCCATCTGTCCCTGGCCGACGCCGTGGCCATCGCCTTCGCCAGCCCGTTCCTCATCACCGCCCTCGGGCGGTTCGTCCTGAAGGAGCACGTGACGTTGCGCCAATGGCTGGCCATCGCCGTGGGCTTCGTGGGGATGCTCGTCATCGTGCGGCCCGGCGCATCCGGCTTCCACCCCGCGGCCCTGCTGGTCGTGGTCTGCAGCATGGCCTACGCGACCCTGATGGTCCTCACGCGCTGGATGACCCGCCCCCACCGGCCCCCGGAGACCAACTCGGCCTTCGTCTTCTACATGCTGGCGGGCCAGGCCGCGGTGGGCTGGCTCGTCACCACGACGCGGTGGCGCGCCCCGGATGCTGCCGCCCTCGCGGAGATGGCGGGCATGGGCGTGCTGGGGATCATCGGGAACTACGGGCTGGCCCAGGCCTTTCGCCTCGCCCCCGTGGCCACGGTGGCGCCGTTCGAGTACACCGGCCTCATATGGGCCGTCGTCCTGGGCGCCACCCTGTTCGGCGACGTGCCCACGCCGTTCTTCTGGGTGGGCGCCGCCATCATCGTCTGGGCCGGCCTGCAGGCCGTCCGCTCGAGCTGACCACGACCGTCCTCCGCCTGGCGCTGGAGCTCGGCGCCTGGGTTACGATCGGACATGATCCAGATCCGCTCCGCCGGCGACCGCGGCCGCACCGACTGGGGCTGGCTCGACAGCCGGCACACGTTCTCCTTCGGCGACTACTATGACCCCTCGCACGAGGGCTTCCGCTCGCTGCGCGTGATCAACGACGACCGCGTGAAGGCGGGCGCGGGCTTCGGGACCCACGGGCACCGCGACATGGAGATCCTCTCCTACGTGCTCGAGGGCGCCCTGGCCCACAAGGACAGCTCCGGCGGGGGAGGGGTGATCCGGCCCGGCGAGATCCAGTTCATGCGCGCCGGGACCGGCGTCACCCACAGCGAGTACAACGACTCGAAGGTTGATCCGGTGCACTTCCTGCAGATCTGGGTGGTCCCCGACACGCGAGGGCTGAAGCCCGCGTACGGGCAGCGGGCCTTCGATCGGGACGCGGCGCGGCGCGGCCTCGTGCTGCTCGCCTCGCGCGACGGCCGCGACGGCAGCCTCCAGGTCCAGCAGGACATGGACCTCTGGGTCACGCTGCTCGAGGCCGGCGAGGGCCGCACGCGCGCCCTGCGTCCCGGGCGGCATGCGTGGGTCCACGTCGCGCGCGGGTCCGCGTCGGTCAACGGCAAGGCGCTGGGCGAGGGCGACGGCGCGGCGATCAGCGGCGAGGACGCCGTCGCCCTTACGGGCCAGGGACCGGGCGAGGTCCTCGTCTTCGACCTGGCCTGACGCCCTACGGCCCCGCGCCCTGGCCGCACGCCTTGGCGCGCGCGAGCAGAAGGTCGCGCTCCCGGGCGTTGCGCGTGAGGCCGGCCGCGCGCTCGAACTCCACGCGCGCCTCGCCTCGCCGGCCCAGCTTGAAGAGGAGATCGCCGCGCACGCTGGGCAGGAGGTGGTAGCTGGCGAGCGCGGGGTCCGACCGCAGCGTGTCGACGATCTCCAGGCCGGCGGCGGGACCGGACGCCATGGCCACCGCCACCGCGCGGTTCAGCTCCACGACGGGGGAGGGTAGGACGCGGGACAGCTCCACGTAGAGCGTCGCGATGTGGACCCAGTCCGTATCGGCGGCGATGGGCGCCCGCGCGTGGCAGGCGGCGATCTCGGCCTGGAGCACGTACGGGCCGCGGCCCCCGCCCCGGGCAGCGGCCCGCTCCAGGGCCGTCAGTCCACGGCGGATGAGGATCCGGTCCCAGCGCCCTCGGTCCTGATCGAGCAACAGGACCGGCTCGCCCGCGGGCCCCGTCCGCGCGCGAGAGCGCGAGGCCTGGATCTCCATGAGGGCGACGAGCCCGTGGACCTCGGGCTCGTCCGGCGCCAGCTCGGCCAGGATGCGGCCCACGCGCAGCGCGTCCTCGCAGAGGCCGGGCCGCATCCAGTCCTCGCCCGCGGTGGCGGCGTACCCCTCGTTGAAGATCAGGTACAGGACCTCGAGCACGGAGGCGAGCCGCGCGGCGCGGGCGGCGCCGCGGGGGACCTCGAAGGGCACGCGCGCCTCGGAGAGCGTTCGCTTGGCCCGCACGATGCGCTGCGCCACCGTGGCCTCGGGGACGAGGTAGGCCCGCGCGATCTCGTCGGTGGTCAAGCCGCCGACCAGGCGCAGGGTGAGGGCCACGCGCGCCTCGGTGGAAAGGACGGGGTGGCAGGCCGTGAAGATCAGGCGCAGCAGGTCGTCGCCGATGTCGTCGTCGACCGCCGCGTCCATCTCCGCCACCGCCGCCTCCTGGCGGGCCGCCAGGTCCCGGCCGATCTCCTCGTGCTTCCGCTCGGCCCTCCTGCGGTGGCGCAGGCGGTCGATGGCCCGCCGCTTCGCCGCGGCCATGAGCCACGCGCCGGGGTTGTCGGGGACGCCCGATCGGGGCCACTGCTCGAGGGCCGTGACCATGGCGTCCTGGGCCAGCTCCTCGGCCACGCCCACGTCGCGCATCATGCGCGCCAGGCCGGCGATGAGGCGCGCCGACTCGATGCGGAAGACGGCGTCGATCGCGCGATGTGTGTCGGTAGCGGTCACCCGCTACCGATCACACCATCGTCACCCCCTCAGCGCAAGGCCGCGCGGGCCCGCCACGCACCTCAGGCCGTGGCGGGTCGTCGCGCCACCTTCCGCGTGATCAGCAGGACCAGGGACGCCACCGCCCACCACAAGAGGACCGGGGCCACCATGCCGATGGTGAGGTGGGCAAGGGCATGGCTCCACTGGTTGGCGCTCCGGGCGAAGGGCGGCCCGCTGAACTCCGGCGCCGCGTAGATGTTCGGGAGGCCGGCGATGGCGAGCAGGATCCCGGCCACCGCGATCGCTTGCACCAGCGCCACCTGGAAGATCAGGAGCGGCAGGAGCTGCTTGTAGCTGCCGAAGCCCTTGGTGTGCACGGCGACGCCGTAGTAGAGGACGGCGATCCAG
The DNA here is from genome assembly GCA_036741815.1 of Acidobacteriota bacterium. Classification (GTDB taxonomy): domain Bacteria; phylum Acidobacteriota; class Vicinamibacteria; order Fen-336; family Fen-336; genus DAINRN01. The sequence continues at coordinate 1,013 of DAINRN010000298.1, read as the reverse complement.
CCGGCGACGGTCATGGACAGGAACGCGACCGTCCCGTCCGGCAATCCCGCGAGGGACAGGAGAAGCCGCGCCAGACCGACGGCGGCGATGACCGCGAGCCACCATTTCTGGAACCCGAGGCATTCCGAAATCCGCTTGCCGAACATCCGATCCTCCTTCACCTTCTCAGAGGGATGAGCGCCTTGAGACGCTCCTCGCGGAGCCATAGGCCGAACCAGATGAGGATCCCCAGGACGATGTGGAAGACGAACATATCGCCCACCCGCCAGTGGGTGAGGATGGCGCCGCCCAGGTAACCCGTCAGCAGGATCGCCCCCAGGACCGACGTCGGCGGGATGAGGTACACCGTCACGCACGTCAGCTCGAGGATCGAGAGGGGAGTGATGGGGATCTTCGCCAGCTCCAGGTGCTCCATGCCCTTGGCCAGCTCCGGGCCGCCCATGAGCTTCATGCTGGCGCTGAACACGAACATCAGGGACACCAGGATGGAGATCGCCCAACCCACCTTCATCGCGCGCCCACTGACTGCCATGCCGCCTCCTGCAGAAGTGATGGCCTAGCCTACTTCTTGGCGGCTGTCTGCGCGCGCTTCAGGGACTCAAGACCGACGTGGCCAGTGCCGGATGGTCGGCCGAGTCGGCGCGGCGCGCGCTCGCCATTCTGCGGGTCGCGGGCGCAAGCGCCCTCGGGTCCGCTGCGAATCTTCAGTGTGCCGGCGAACGCGTCGCGGCTCAGGCCGTCTGCAACGTCTTGAGCGGCTCGAAGGTCTGGCGGCCCGCGCGCATCCACAGCTCACGGAAGGGCTGCTCGTAGATCTCGGAGATCATGAGCTCGCGGTTGAACGCGTGGTCGTAGAGCTTGATCCGGCCCGTCTCCTCCTCGTGTTCGCTCTGCTCGCCCTCCATGGTGATGTTGGCCAGGTAGGCGCCGGAGTCGTCCCGCATGAACGACTGGTAGAGGTGCGACACGCTCTGCCAGGAGTGGTCGCTGACGGTCAGGTCGGCCACCGGAGC
>DAINRN010000297.1:0-5142 GCA_036741815.1 Acidobacteriota bacterium | reverse complement strand
GGCCGCGGACAGGAAGGCCGGGAGCAGGGCCAGGGCCAGAAGGCTCATGGCCGGTGCCCCGGCGGCGGCGGGGCGGGCGGCGCCACCTGCGGCAGCGCGGGCTCGCCGCGCTGCGCGAGGAGCCGCATGGCCTCCTCGATCGGTATGTGGACCGTCCCCGCGCGCTCGTCCACCCATCCGTAGGTGGTCAGCACGCCCTCTTCCTCCGCGCGGGACGCGGCCAGGTCCTGCGCGGGCAGGGTCTGCAGCCGCGGCGCGGGCGGGAGCCGTCCCGGCTCCAGGCTCGAGGCCATGGGCGGCGGCGGGGCGTCGCCCCGGGCCTCCCTCTCCGCGAGCCACCGGAACAGGAAGAGGACGAGGGCCGACGCCACCAGCGTGGCCAGGGCCAGGAGGATGCCGGCGCGGATGACCGCGCGGGTGTCGGCATCCTCTTTCTCGTAGGAAACGCCGCTCACCCGTGGGCCTCCGCCGCCTCGAGGATCTCCCGCAGCTCCGGCTCTCCGAGCGGAAGGAGCGGCCGGTCCCTGAGGTGGCCGGTGAAGGTCCACACCCAGGCCCCGCCCACGGCCACGACCGCGGACAGGTCCATCCAGTGCACCGCGAGCCCGTGGCCGTGACCCTTCACGTCGGGCCCCACCAGCCAGAACAGGTCCACCAGGCGAACGAGCAGCACGCCCGTCGCCACCGCCCCCAGGGCGCGGGCGTTGCGCTTGAGGTCGCGGGACAGCAGCAGCAGGAACGGGAGCGCGAAGTGGAAGACCACGAGCACGAGGGCCAGCCACTGCCAGCCGCCGCCCAGCCGGCGGATGTACCACGGGATCTCCTCGGGCAGGTTCCCCGACCAGACGATGAGGAACTGCGAGAACGAGATGTAGGCCCAGACCATCACGAAGGCCAGGAGCAGCTTGCCCAGGTCGTGGATCATGCCCGGCCGGACCACGCCCAGGAGCGGCGGCTCGTTCCCGATGAGCGAGACGAGCACGATCACCATGGCCAGGGCGGAGAGGGCCTGGCCGATCATGAAGAGCATCCCGTAGATGGTGGAGAACCAGTGCGGGTCGAGCGACATCGCCCAGTCCACGGCCGAGAACGTGATGGTCAGCCCCATGAGGACCAGGCCGCCGCCCGAGAGCGCCTCGAGGCGCTTGGAGAGGCGGGGGTCGGGGCCGCGGTCCATCTCCAGCGACCACTTGTTGAGGTAGTGCGCCAGCAGGCCCCACACCACGAAGTAGAAGGCGGCGCGCCCCAGGAAGAAAGGGGGGTTCAGGTACAGGCTCTTGTGGCGGAGGACCTCGTCGTGCGCCGCATCGGGGCCGGCCCACTCGTAGACGCGGGAGAGGCCGAAGGCCAGGGGCAGGAAGAAGAGGGCGGCGAAGCGGAGCGTCCCCGCGCCCGCCTCGAGGATGCGCCGGATCACGACCCCCCAGTGCCCTCCCGAGAGGTAGTGGATCATGGCGATGCTCAGGCAGCCCACGCCGATCCCGATCCAGAAGAGGAAACCGAGCAGGTAGGAGCGGAAGAACTGCGTCGGGTCGAGGACGAAGCCGAGGAGCAGGGCCAGGATGCCCACGCCCGCGGACACGGCCGCGCCGCGCTGGAGGCGGTCGATCTGGGGCGGGACGGGATGGTCGGCCCTCACCGCGTGAGTGGTCATGGCCGGTGCGCCTCCGGCGCCTGCGGCACGGCGGCCGTTCCGCCCAGCTCGCCCCGCCGCTCGGCCGGCACGTCGGCCACGGTGGCATTCTGGCTGAGCTGCAGCGCGCGCACGTAGGCCACGATGGCCCAGCGGTCCGGGACCGAGACCTGCGCGGCGTAGTCCGGCATGGCCCCGAAGCCCGCCGTGATGACGTCGAAGAAGTAGCCCGCGGGCTGCGCGCGCAGGCGGTCGATGTGGAAGGACGGCGGCTGGCGGTAGCCGCGCCGCACGACCATCCCGTCGCCGCGCCCGACCTGCCCGTGGCAGGGCGCGCAATAGATCCCGTAGCGCTGCTCCCCCCGCTTCAGGAGCTTCAAGTCGATGGGCACGGGCACGGCGGCCACCAACGCGGTGCCCGTCTTCCCCGTCTCGAGCGCGGGGTCTCCGGGAAGGTGGCCGCGGGCCACGGTCCCGGGAACTCGCGGTCGCGCGGAGCGCTGGCCGTCCGCGAAGAAATCGCTCCGCGCGAGCGGTTTGTAACGTGGCTGGTCGTGCATGTCCTGCCTACATGCGAGCGTTACAAGGCCGAGCGCGATGATCCAGGCCGCGCTCGCATGTATTCCGTTCTCAGGACCGGTTCTCTCCGGTCTTGAGCCCGTCAAGGCTCGACCTCGCTTATCGCACTCGGGCGCAAACCCTCGAGGAAGGCCCTCGTGCGTGTGATAGAAAATTTCGGGTCCGTCGCCTCGATGCAGATGAAGAACTTGTCCCGGCTCGCCATCGCGAACGACGGCACGTTGAAGACCGGGTGGTACGGCTCGGGCAGGCCGTTCAGGGCCAGCATCCCCAGCACGGCGGTGAGGGCGGCCAGGAGGATGGTGGTCTCGAAGGTCGGGGGGATGAACGCGGGCCAGCTGTGGTATGGCTTCCCCCCGACGTTCATCGGGTACTCGATCACGGACGCCCAGTACTGCAGCGCGTAGCCCCCAACGGCTCCGGCGATGCCGCCCAGCAGCACCAGCGGCGGAAGCCACGAGCGGTGGAAGCCCAGGGCCTCGCTCAGCGCCTCGATGGGGTATGGCGAGTAGGCGTCCACCTTGCGGTAGCCCTCGGCGTGCACCGCGCGGGCCGCCGCCACCACCTCTCCCGGCTCGTGGAACTCGGCCATGAGGCCGTACACCGGGGGTGCGGGCGGAGGCGGCTTGGCCGTCACTCGTGCTCCTCCTCGACTTCCGCCCCGGGCAGGATGGTCCGCATCTCGAAGATCGAGATCGAGGGCAGGAACCTCACGAACAGGAAGAGCAGCGTGATGAAGAGCCCTATGGTCCCCAGGAAGGCCGACCAGTCGTAGCGCGTGCCCGCGTACATGCCCCACGACGAGGGCAGGAAGTCGCGGTGCAGGCTCACCACGATGATCACGAACCGCTCCAGCCACATCCCCGTGCTCACCACGAACGAGATGAAGAAGAGGTAGGGGACGCTCCGGCGCAGCCGCCCGATCCAGAGCGTGTTGGGCGCGACCACGTTGCAGAGGATCAGGCACCAGTACATGTAGGCGTAGGGCCCGGTCATGCGGTTCTTGATCATGAACTCTTCGTACGTGTTCGCGCTGTACCAGGCGAAGAAGGCTTCCATCGTGTAGCCGTAGGCCACGATGAGGCCGGTGGCCAGCATGACCTTGGCCATGTTCTCGAGGTGCTTGAGGGTGATGAAGCCCTCGAGGCCGTAGAACTTCCGCAGCGGGATGGCCAGGGTCAGGACCATCGCGAAGCCGGCGTAGATGGCGCCAGCCACGAAGTAGGGCGGGAAGATCGTGGCGTGCCAGCCGGGCACGAGGCCGACCGCGAAGTCGAAGCTCACCACGGTGTGCACGGAGATGACCAGCGGCGTGGCCAGGCCGGCCAGGAGCAGGTACGCGGTCTCGTAGTTGTGCCAGTGCCTGGCGGACCCGCGCCAGCCCATGGCCAGGATCCCGTAGACGACCTTCCAAGGCTTGCTCTTCGCGCGGTCGCGCAGCGTGGCCAGGTCGGGGATGAGGCCCACGAACCAGAAGAGGGCGGAGACGGTGCCGTAGGTCGAGACCGCGAAGACGTCCCAAATGAGCGGGCTGCGGAAGTTCGGCCACAGGCCCATGGTGTTGGGGTACGGGAAGAGCCAGTAGACGGAGAGCCAGGGCCGCCCCGTGTGGAAGATCGGGTAGAAGGCGGCGCAGGACACCGCGAACAGCGTCATGGCCTCGGCGAAGCGGTTGATCGAGGTCCGCCACTGCTGCCGCAGCAGCAGGAGGATGGCTGAGATCAGCGTCCCCGCGTGGCCGATGCCGATCCACCACACGAAGTTGATGATGTCGAAGCCCCAGCCCACGGGGACGTTGGGACCCCAGAGCCCGATGCCGCGGAAGAGGAGCCCGGCGACGGTGAACAGGAGCAGCATCAGGAGGGAGAAGCCGATCGCGAAGCCCACGAACCAGCCCACGGGCGTGCGGCGCTGCAGGACGATGGCGCTGATCTTGTCGGTGACGCTGCCGAAGTCGTGGCCGGGCTCGACGAGGTACTCGCCGGGAGGGACGGGACGCGAGTCCTTGGCCAGCCCGCTGGTGTCCGGCCCCGTGGCCATGGCTAGCCCTCCATGTCCGGGTTCGGGTTCTTCACGTGCGCCAGGTAGGTCGTCCGCGGCCGTGTGTTCAGCTCGGCGAGCAGGCCGTAGTTCCGGGGCTCGGCCTTCAGCCTCGCCACCCGGCTGGCGGGGTCGTTGATGTCGCCGAAGATGATGGCCTCGCCCGGGCACGCGGCCTGGCAGGCCGTCTTGATCTCTCCGTCCTTGATCGGCCGGCCCTCGTTGCGTGCGTCGATGCGGGCGCGGTTGATGCGCTGCACGCAGTAGGTGCACTTCTCCATGACCCCGCGGCTGCGCACGGTGACGTCGGGGTTCTTCTGCAGCTTCAGGCTCGGGGTGTCGAAGTCGGAATAGAGGAAGAAGTTGAAGCGCCGCACCTTGTAGGGGCAGTTGTTGGAGCAGTACCGCGTGCCCACGCAGCGGTTGTAGACCATGTCGTTCAGGCCTTCGTCGCTGTGGGTGGTGGCGGCCACCGGGCACACCACCTCGCAGGGCGCGTTCTCGCAGTGCATGCAGGGCACGGGCTGGTGATGGGTCTCGGGGTTCTCCGCCGGCCCCGAGTAGTAGCGGTCCACGCGGATCCAATGCATCTCCCGGCCCCGCCCCACCTGCTCCTTCCCCACCACCGGGATGTTGTTCTCCGCCTGGCAGGCGATGGTGCAAGCGTTGCAGCCCACGCAGGAGTTGAGGTCGATGGCCATGCCCCAGGCGTGGCCGGGGTACTTGAAGTCGGGATAGAGCGTGAGCGACCGGGGCGGCGTCTCGACCATCTCCTGCGCGTAGTGCGGCTCCTTCTCGTACTCCTCGAGCGTGCCCGCCCGCACCGGGTTCCGGCCCTCCATGCTCCAGTGGTCCTGGGTGCAGGCCAGGGTGTAGCGGGCGCCCGTCTT
>DAINRN010000296.1:0-5189 GCA_036741815.1 Acidobacteriota bacterium | reverse complement strand
GACACGCCGCTCGAAGATGCGGTAAGGATGCTCGCGGTCGTCGTAGTAGCGCTTGAACGAGAGCAGATCGTCGAGGAGAACGCCCAAGTCCACCTGGGAGTCCCTCTGGTATTGATAGGAGGCGAAGAACCAGAGCTTGTCCTTGACGAGGGGGCCCGCGAGCTGCGCGGTGAAGTCGTGGTACTTGTCGCGGGTCCAGGGGCAGCGTCCCAGGCCGTCCGAGCACGCGTTCACGAAGGTCCCGTCCGGGTTGACCAGGCCGTCGCTGTTGTTGCCGGTCATCCCGTCGGTCTGCAGGAAGAAGTTCACGTCCCCGTGGAACTCGTTGGTGCCCTGCCGGGTCACGATGTTGTAGACGGCCCCCGCCAGGTTGCCGTACTCCGCGGGCGCGCCCAGGGACAGGACCTCCACCTCCTCGATGGCGTCCGTGTTGGGCTCCGCCGAGTACTCGTTGAAGTAGTTCTCGGTGATGTCCACGCCGTCGAGCTGGAACGAGTTCTCGTCGTAGGACGAGCCGTAGACCATGGTGCGCCCGCTGCCGTCCTCCACCTGTTGCGAGCCGGGGGCGGCCGCCACCAGGTCCAGGAAGCTGAAACGGCGCAGGGGGGCGTTCTCGACCCAGTTGCGGTCGTAGTTGGCGCCCACCTCGTTGGACTGCGTGTCCACCACCGGGGCCTCGCCCACCACCTCGACCTGCTCCTCGCGCTGGCTGACCTCGAGGCTGGCGTTTTCCTCGGCGGTGAGGCCGACGTTGATGCGCAGGCCGCGGCGGCTGACGCTGCGGAAGCCGCTGAGCGTGTAGGTCAGGTCGTAGACGCCAGGGGGCAGGTTGATGAAGCGGTAGAAGCCGTCGGCGTTGGTGGTCGCGGTCTGCGTGCCCACGACGTTGGCGCCGGTCAGGCTCAGGTTGGCGCCGGGCAGCACCGCGCCGCTGGCGTCGCGTACGGTGCCGACGATGGCGCCCGTCGTCCGCTGGGCGTACAGCGGCGCGGCCAGAAGCGTCAGGGAGGCGAGAACGGCGAGGATGCGCATGCGCATGATCCACGCTCCTTCCCCCAAGGGTGGGTTTGTTTTTCTGCTTTATAGACCTTCCCTTCCCGCTCTGCAAGCGTCTTTGCGGGCGGCGCCCCGATGCGCCTAATGCTCCGTGGCCGCTGCGGCTCCAGCTCCGGGCGCGGCCATCTCGGCCGACGAGGGCGGCCGGAAGGGTATGCGCACCGTGAACCGGCTGCCCCGTCCCGGCTCGCTGGAGACGGAGACGGCGCCGCCCATCCCCTCCGCCAGGTGCTTCACGATGGACAGGCCCAGCCCGGTGCCGCCGACCTCGCGGCTGCGGGCCTTGTCCACGCGGTAGAAGCGCTCGAAGATCCGCGGCAGGTGCTCGGCGGGGATCCCGGGGCCGTCGTCCTCCACCTCGAAGACGACGGAGCGGTCCTCTCCGGCGCGGGCCCGGACCGCCACGTGACCCCCGGGCGGCGTGTACTTGACCGCGTTCTCCAGCAGGTTCTCGAGGATCTGCCGGAGCCGGTCGCCGTCCGAGGTCACCTCCGGGGCGGAGGCCGCGTCCGCGCTGACCACGATCTGCCGGCCACGCGCCTGCTCGCCCAGCGAGGCCACCACGTCCTCCACCACGTCCGCGGGGCGCAGCCTCTCCCAGCGCAGCGGACGCTCTCCCGACTCCAGGCGGGACAGCTCGAGCAGGTCGGACACCAGCGCGGCCATGCGGTCCGCGTGGACGCGGATCTTGGCCAGGAACCGCCGGCCCGTAGCGGGCTCGTCCAGGGCGCCGTCCTCCAGAGCCTCCACGAAGCCGCGGACCGACGTGAGGGGCGTGCGCAGCTCGTGGGAGGCGTTGGCCACGAAGTCCCGGCGGAGCCTCTCCACGCGGTGGCGCTCGGTCACGTCGTGAAAGGTCAGGACAGCGCCGTGGGGCTGGCCTTCGGGGCCCGGGAACCGCACGCCCGTGACCGCGTAGGCCCGGCCCCCGCGCAGCATCACGACCTCCGAGGTCTGGCGGGCGCCCGTGCCCAGGACCTCCTCGAGGAGTGTCCCCACCTCGCTCTGGCGGACCACCTCCAGGTAGTGCCGGCCCACCGGGTCCTGGAGCTGCAGGCCGTCGCGCAGGGCCTGGTTGGCCAGCACCACGATCCCCCGGTGGTCCACGGCCATGACGCCGTCGTCCATGGCGGAGAGGATGGCCCCGATGCGGGCGCGGTCGCGGGCGATCTCGGTGATGCGCTCCTGCAGCTGGTCCGCGGACCGGTTCACCATGCGGGCCAGTTCTCCCACCTCGTCGCGGCGGCGCACACGGCTGCGCGCCTGCAGGTCGCCCTGGGCGAAGCGCCGGGCCACGTCCATGACCTCGTTCAAGGTGGCGGCCAGGGGAGACGCCAGGGCGGCCGAGAGCAGGGCGGTGAGGAGGACGGCCAGGGCCAGGGCCACCGTCACCGCCCACTTCAGCTCGGCCGCCTGCTCCTTGAGCCCGCGCAGGGACAGCGCGACGCGCGAGACGCCCAGCAGGCGGCCCTGTTGCCGGATGGCCACCGCGGCGTAGAGCAGGTCGTCGCTCGCGGTCGTGCCGCGGCGCACCGAGCTGCCGGCGCCCGAGGCTATCGCCTCCTGGACCTCCGGCCGGGTGCGGTGGTTCTCGAGCGTGCGCAGGGCCTCCCGGGACACCGACGAGTCCGCCAGCACGCGGCCGTCGGGGGCGATGATCGTGACCCGGCCGCGCGCGTCCCGGGCGGCGCCGTCGACGAGCGCGTCCAGCTCGTCCGGGGGGCGTCCCTCGGCCAACGGCTCCTCCACCACGCGGGCCATGAGGCGGGCCTCGGCCAGGAGCGCGTCCCGCATGGTGTCGAGGCCTCGGCGCTGCAGACCCGGCCCCGCGAGCAGGAGAATGGCCACGAGCGCGGTGGCGGTGGCGGCCATGGCCGCGACCACGATACGGCCGCGCAGGCCCAGGTTCACGGGGCCTCGTCCGCGATGCGGTAGCCCAGCGTCTTCACGGTCAGGATCGAGGGGGCCAGCTCCGGGATCTTCTCCCGGAGGCGGCGGACGTGCACGTCCACCGTGCGCGTCCCCTCCGCGTACGAGTAGCCCCAGACCTCCTCCAGCAGGGAGGTGCGGGACAGGACGCGGCCCCGCGCCTCGAGCAGAGCCACCAGGAGGGCGAACTCCTTCGCGGTGAGGCGCACCGAACGCCCCGCCCAGCGGACGGTGTGCCGCGACGGGTCCACCTCCAGCTCGCGGAACGTCAGGGGCGTGTCGGAGTCCGGCTTGCGGTCCACGCGCCGGAACAATGACCGCACCCGCGCTACCAGCTCCTTCGGGCTGAACGGCTTCACGATGTAGTCGTCGGCGCCGCCCTCCAGGCCGACGACCCGGTCCGTCTCGTCGCCTCGCGCCGTCAGCATCACGATGGGCAGGTGGACGGTCTTAGGATCGCGCCGCAGCTCGGCGCAGATCGAGAGCCCGTCGAGGTCGGGCAGCTGCAGGTCGAGGACGAGGAGCTGGTAGCTCCCCGAGCGCGTCCTCTGCAGGGCATCGCGGCCGCGGCCGGACGACTCCACGCTCCAGCCGTCGGCGGCCAGGTAGTGCGAGACCAGCTCGACGATGTCCGGGTCGTCCTCCACGACCAGGGCGCGCTTGGGCGTCAAGGTGGATGGGCTCATCGGCGGAAGGATAGTAATAGACTTCGGGACATGCGCATCGTGGTGACTGGCGGCACCGGCTTCATCGGGCGGCAGGTCGTGGACCGCCTCCTGGACGAGGGGCAGGACACGGTGGTGGTGACCAGCCGCGATCCGGACCGGCGCGACCCCTGGGGCGGGCGGGTGAGGATGGTCCAGGCCTTCGCCGGGGACTCGATCTCGCTGGGCAAGGCCTTCACGGGCGCCGACGTGGTGGTCCATGCCATCCAGTTCCCGAACCACCCCGTCGAGGACCCTGCGAAGGGGCGCACGTACATGGAGCTGGACGGACACGGCAGCGTCGTCGCCGCGCAGACCGCCCGGAAGCTGGGCGTGCGGCGCTTCGTCTACCTGTCCGGAGCGGGCGTCGGGCAGGGGAGGCCGCAGCCCTGGTTTCGCGCCAAGGACATGGCGGAGGCGGCCATCCGCGAGACCGGCATGGAGCACGCGCTCCTGCGGCCGTCGTGGATCTACGGGCCCGGCGACCGCAGCATGAACCGCTTCGTCTGGTTCTGCCGGCACCTCCCGGTGGTCCCGGTCATCGGGGACGGCAAGACGCCCGTGTACCCGTCCTACGTCAAGGACGTGGCGCGCGCGGTGGCCGACGCGGCGCGGCGCGAGGACGTGAAGGACAGGGTGCTCGAGCTGGGCGGGCCCCGGCGCATGACCATGGACGAGGTCGTCCGCACCGTCCAGGCGGTGCTGGGCCGGCGCCGCCCGCTGCTGCACCACCCGCCGGGCCTCATGAAGCTGCTCGTGCTGCCCATGCGGCTGCTCCCGGAGCCGATGCTCTCTCCCGGCGCGATCGACTTCATCACCCAGGAGGTGGAGATCGACCCGCGGCCGGCCTTCGAGTACTTCGGCTTCACCTTCCGCGGCCTCGAGGAGGGTTTGCGGGAGTACCTGCCCTAGAGGACAGCGCCTTCGATGTTGACAGGCGCGTCTCGAAGAAAGTAGGTTTGCGGCCCGACGAATACAGACGCCCTCTTGGAGGTGCGAACATGAAACGGCACCGCCGTACGGTTCCGATGCTTCTCGGCGCGTTTGCGTGGCTCTCGGCTACGGCGGTTCTCGCCTCGGTTCGGCTGGTCCCGACCATCCCGTTCGATTTCATCGTCGCGGACGCCGTGCTCCATGCGGGACAATACACCTTCGAGATCTCATCGAATCGGGCGGACGCGATCGTGATCCGGTCCTCCGACCGGCGCGTCACCCAGAGAGCCCAACAGGAGAGTCTGCGCGCTGGTGGCAGGACGCCGGCACACAAGATGGTCTTCACGCGCTACGGCGATCAGCGCTTCCTCTCCCAGATCTGGATAGCCGGCGACAAGTTCATGCGGCAGATCACGAAGTGCAGCATGGAGGAAAAACTCATCGCAAGCGGACAGGAAGGCACGCCCGTCGCCATCGTGCTGCGGTAGAGGAAGGGCCGCTTCAGGTACCGCAGTACTCCCCTTCGGCGACGACCCCGGTCAGGTTGGGCGGCCAGCTCGATTGCCG
>DAINRN010000295.1:0-5189 GCA_036741815.1 Acidobacteriota bacterium | reverse complement strand
CGACAAGGGGATCATGAAGGTCGCGGACCACATCATCGACCTCGGCCCCGGGGCGGGCGAGCAGGGCGGACGGGTGGTGTTCCAGGGCTCCTACGCGGAGCTCTTGCGGGACGGCCGGAGCCTGACCGGCAAGTTCCTGCGCGGCGACCTGCAGATCGCCGCGCCAGCCGGTCGCCGCCGCGGCAACGGCCTGGCCCTCCACGTGAAGGGCGCGCGCGCCCACAACCTCAAGGGGATCGACGTGCGCATCCCGCTCGGGACCCTGACCTGCGTCACCGGGGTGTCGGGATCGGGCAAGTCCACCCTGGTGCACGACGTCATCTGCGCGGCGCTGCTGCGCCGGCGCGGCCGCTGGGACCAGCCGGTGGGGGAGCACGACGCGCTCGAAGGGGCGACGCACGTCGAGGACGTGGTCCTCGTGGACCAGTCCCCGATCGGCCGCACGCCGCGCTCCAACCCCGCCACCTACCTCAAGGCCTTCGACGGCATCCGCGAGCTGTTCGCCGCCACGCGCGACGCGCGGGGCCGCGGCCTCAAGGCCGCGCACTTCTCGTTCAACGTCCCCGGCGGCCGCTGCGAGGGCTGCGGAGGCGACGGCCAGGTGCGCGTGGACATGCAGTTCCTGGCCGACGTCTACCTGGTCTGCGAGGCCTGCGGCGGGCGCCGGTACCAGCCCCCGATCCTCGAGGTGCGCTACCACGGCAAGACCATCGACCAGGTGCTGGACATGACCGTGCGCGAGGCCCTGCACTTCTTCGCTGGGCACCAGCGCGTGGTGCGGCGGCTGCGGCTCTTCGAGGAGATCGGCCTCGGGTACGTGAAGCTGGGACAGCCCGCCACCACCCTGTCCGGAGGCGAGGCCCAGCGCGTGAAGCTGGCCGCGCACCTGGCCCGGCGGCCCGGCCAGCGCGTGCTCTACGTCCTGGACGAGCCCACCACCGGCCTGCACAGCGGCGACATCCGCGAGCTCCTGGCCTGCTTCCAGCGGCTGCTCGAGGGCGGGGCCACCCTGCTCGTGATCGAGCACAACATGGACGTGGTCAAGCAGGCCGACTGGGTGGTGGACCTGGGGCCCGAAGGCGGAGACGAGGGCGGGCACCTGCTCTTCCAGGGGACGCCGGAGTCGCTCGCGAACCAGACCACGGGCCTGACCGCCCGCTACCTCCGCGCCGCCCTCAACGGAAATGGCGCCCGCCGGCCGTCGCGAACGGTCCTCGATTGATCGTCGCTTCTGCTATCATCCCCACGTCACGGCTGGCTGGTCTCGTAGCGGAGGTGCGATGAATCGAGCCTGGACGGCCGCCGTTCTCACCTTCGGCCTGTTCCTTTCCGGCTCCGCCCACGCGGCGCCTCGCCCGTCCTTCGAGGACCTGGTCGCCAACCTCAAAAGCCCCAGCGCCAAGACCCGGATGGACGCGGCCACTGCGCTCGGGAAGTCCCGGCGCCGGGAGGCCGTGGCCCCCCTGGCCGCGCTCGTGCGCGACCCCGAGTGGCGCGTCCGCCTCGAGGTCGTGCGCGCCCTGCGCGAGCTGCGCGACCTCTCGGCGGTGCCCGCCGTCGTGACCGCCATGGCCGACGGCGACCTCAAGGTGCGCGAGGAGGCCATCGGAAGCCTGGTCGAGATCTACGCGGAGCGGGACCGCATGACGCCCGTGGGCCGCTTCCTGGACCTCTTCTCGGACGAGGCCGACCGCTCGTCCATCGGGCCCTACGTGGCGGTGGACCCGTCCGCGTACCAGGCGCTGGGGACCGCCCTGAAGGACGAGGACACCAACATCCGCGAGTACGCGGCCCTCGCCATCGGCATCCTGGACGGCCGCTCGCAGGTCCCGCAACTTGTCGCCGCGCTGAAGGACCCCGAGGACGGGGTCCGGGGCGCCGCCGCCACTGCCCTGGGCAAGGTGGGCACGGCCGCGGACGGCAAGAACCTCATCCCCCTCCTGGCCGACGAGTCCGCCGAGGTGCGCCGCCGCGTGCTGCAGGCCCTCGGCGTGCTCAGGGTCAGGGAGGCGGGCCCCGCGCTGCGCGAGATGTACGAAGCGAACCGGAAGAAGGAGCTGGGACTGAAGGTCCTCCTGGCGCTGAGCCGCATCGCGGACCCCGCGCAGGCCGACCTGTTCAAGGAGCTGGTCCAGGACACCGATCCGGAGACCAGGCGCCTCGCCATAGAGGGCCTGGGACGGATCTCCGACCCCGCCATGATGCCTGCCTTCAAGAAGGACTACCAGCGGGAGCGCAACGACGAGCTGAAGCTGGCCTACAGCTTCGCGCTGACGCGCCTGGGCGACCGCGCGTTCCTCGACAGCCTGGTGCTGTGCCTCCCGTCGCGCACGCTCGGCTCCCGGTGCCGGGGCTACATCCTGGAGATGGGCAGGGAGGTCCTGCCCGAGCTGTACCCGTACCTCAACGACCCGGAACCGGATGTGCGCGGGGCCCTGGCCGACATCCTGGCCGCGATCGGCGACCCCGAGGCGGTGCCGCGGCTGTCGCCCCTCGTGAGCGATCCCAGCCGGGATGTCGCCGACCGCGCGAACCGGGCGATCGAGCGGCTGAGGCGCATCGCGCCATCGCCCTCGGCACGCTAGTGGCCGCGCGCGCGGGTCGTGGCATTCTCCTCTTGGCCGCCCTGGCCGCCGCCTGCCAGGGCAAGACGCCGGGTGGGGGGCCGGGTGGCGAAGGCGGCGCGGCCCGGACGCAGGCGGAGAACCCCGCGTACGACGAGGGCATGTCGTGGGCCCGGAAGGCGGCGCTCGCGCCGCTGCCCACGCCGCCGCCCGTGCTTTCTCCGTTGCCCAAGGGGGCGCCGCCGCCGCCGGCTCCCGAGTTCAAGCCCGAGGAGATCCAGGCCATCTCCGCGTACGAGCGCGCGATCGCGGCGGTTCCGGACGATCCGCGGCCGCACCTGGCCCTGGCCCAGATGCTGGCGTCCCACGCGCTGCGCCGGCGCGAGGTCGAGGAGCAGCTGGCGTACAAACAGCAAGCGTCCAAGAAGAAGGCGGCGCGCGGAAAGCCGACCCCGCCGCCGCCCACGCCCGATCCGGGGGGCGTGGATTTCAGCGTGCCGCGCATCGTCCGGGAATACCAGGCCGCCATCGAGGACGACCCTTCGAACCGCGCTCCCGTCGAGGCTCTGATCAACTTCGCCGTGGAGGTCAAGCAGCTCGACGCGGCGGAGGCCGCCCTGCAGGAGCTGGTCAAGCGCGTGAAGGAGAGCCCGGAGCCGTTCCTGCGCTACGGGGACTTCATGCTCGCGGTCAAGAAGGACCCCGAGGGCGCCATCGAGCAGTACCGCCAGGCCCTCATCTGGAAGGCCGACGACGAGGGCACGCGGGCCAAGGTGGCAGGCGTCTACATCGACATGGGCTCGGAGGCCTACGCCAAGCGGCAGTACGCGACCGCCCAGGTGAACTTCACCGAGGCCGCGAAGTACATCACCGACAGGGGCTCACCGCAGGGCCTGAAGGTCCAGGACTACCTGGGGCGGCTGCACGAGATCCGGGGGCGCTGAAGGGGCCGCCGCTCGGGGTCGCCCTCCGCGCGGAACCTCGGATTAGATCCGCGCTCCGGGCGACGCCACTCGCGGCGGCGCCTTTCCGATCAAAAAAACGGGTCGTGGCCGAAGCCGTCCGCGTCGATGTAGACGAGCGCGCTCTCGTTCTCGCCCCCGGGGCTGTCGAACTTGTCCAGGAGCTCGCCCCCCACCTTCAGGCGCTGGGCGGTCACCCCACCGCCCGGCCCTTCGCGCAGGTGCGGGTCGAAGATCCGCACGAGGTGGGCCTGGTCGCGGGGCGGGTAGTTCACGGGCACGCCGCGGGCCGTCCCCCTCCAGACGTAGGAACTGGAGTCGAGGGTGAGCTGGAACTCCTGCCCCGGGTGCATCCAGCTCCCGAAGAACACGACCGCCTCGTTGCATGGGGTCGTCACGTTCAGGCAGCCCTGGGGCTGGCGGTACTCGACGATCACCGAGACCGTCCGCGGCGGAAGCACTTCAGGGGCGTCGTCGGGCGCGTAGAGGCTCCAGCACCCGGTGGTGAGGGCAGCCGCCACCAGCAGCGCCCAACGAGAACCTGAAGCACGCGAGGGGAATTTGCCCACGTTTTCAGCGCGATGATACCATGCACCGTGCCCTCCGCCGATCCCTCCCGGGCGCTCACCCTGGTCATCGACGACGACGATTCGGTCCGGAAGACCTGCGTGGATCTGCTCCGCGCCCGAGGGCACAAGACCCTCGCCGCGGCCTCCATGCGCGAGGGCCTCCTGCTGTTCGCGGAGCGGCGCCCGGCGGCGGTGCTCCTGGACCTGAAGCTGCCCGACGGCACCGGCATCGACGTGCTCCGCGAGCTGCAGCGGCAGGCCCCGGGCACGCCCGTGATCGTGATCTCCGGGCACGGGAGCGTCAGCCAGGCGGTGGAGGCCATGCGCGTCGGGGCCAGCGACTACGTGGAGAAGCCCGTCTCCCGGGAGCGGCTCTTCGAGGTGCTGGACCGCATCCTGGACCCGCGCCTCCTCGGGGACGAGACCGACCCCGAGAAGGTGGCGGACGGTTCGCGCTACGGGATGGTGGGCCGCGCCGAGCCGATCCGGCGCATCTACCAGCTGGTGGAGATGGCCGCCCCCACCAAGTGCCGCGTCTTCGTCTCGGGGGAGAGCGGGACGGGCAAGGAGATGATCGCCCGCGCCATCCACGCCGTCTCCCCCCGCCGCGACCGGCCCTTCATCGAGATCAACTGCGCCGCCATCCCCGGCGAGCTCATCGAGAGCGAGATGTTCGGCCACGTCAAGGGCGCCTTCACGGGGGCGGTGAACGAGCGCAAGGGCAAGTTCGAGAGCGCGAGCGGCGGGACGCTCTTCCTGGACGAGATCGGGGACATGAGCCTCATCACCCAGGCCAAGCTGCTGCGCGTGCTGCAGGAGGGCCAGGTCACGCCGGTGGGCAGCTCGGAGAGCCGCCCCGTGGACGTGCGCGTCGTCTCCGCCACGAGCAAGAACATCCCCGACGAGATCGCCCGCGGCACCTTCCGCGAGGACCTGTACCACCGCATCAACGTGCTGAGCATCGCGGTCCCGCCCCTCCGCTCGCGGCGCGAGGACATCCCCGAGCTGGCCGAGCACTTCCTGCGTCTCTCGTGCGTGGAGAACGCCGTGAAGCCCAAGCGCCTGTCGCCGCGGGCCATGGACTTCCTGGTCCA
>DAINRN010000294.1:0-5199 GCA_036741815.1 Acidobacteriota bacterium | reverse complement strand
GCGGCCGCAAGCGCTAGAGGGATCCCCGGTCATGTGCGGCATCGTCGGCTACGTCGGGACGCGTGACGCGGTGCCCGTGATCGTGGAGGGTCTGCGGCGCCTCGAATACCGGGGCTACGACTCCGCCGGGGTAGCGGTGGTGACCGACGGGCACCTCCACCGCCGCCGGTCTGTGGGCAAGCTCCGCAACCTCGAGGACAGCCTGAAGGCGGAGCCCCTGACCGGGGCCTTCGGCCTCGGCCACACGCGCTGGGCCACCCACGGCCGGCCCAGCGAGGAGAACGCCCATCCCCACCAGGACTGCACGGGGGCGATCGTGGTCGTGCACAACGGGATCATCGAGAACTACCTGCCCTTGAAGAGCCGCCTGGCCGCCGCCGGTCACCGCTTCGTCACCGAGACCGATACCGAGGTCATCGCGCACCTGGTGGAGTCGCACTACAAGGGATCGCTGGAGGCCGCCGTCCGCCAGGCCCTCTCCGAGCTGCAGGGCATCTACGCCCTGGTGCTGATGCACCGCGACGAGCCGCAGCGGCTGGTGGCGGCGCGCATGGGGCCGCCCCTGGTGGTCGGGCTCGGCCAGGGCGAGCGCTTCCTGGCCTCGGACATCCCCGCCCTCCTGCCCTACACCCGCGACTTCGTGTTCCTGAACGACGGCGACGTCGTCACCGTGACGCCGGAGGGCATGAGCCTCACCGACGGGCAGGGGGCGGCGGTGGAGCGCAAGCCCCAGAGGATCTCCTGGGACGCGGTGCAGGCGGAGAAGGGCGGCTACCGCCACTTCATGCTCAAGGAGATCCACGAGCAGCCGGAGGCGGTGCGCGACACCCTGCTCGGCCGGATCGGCCTCGAGGAAGGCATCGTCCACCTCGAGGAGCTGGGCCCGGCCGCGGAGAAGCTGCGCCGCGCGCGGCGGGTCACGCTGCTGGCCTGCGGCACGAGCTGGCACGCCGCCCTGGTGGGGAAGTTCATCCTGGAGCAGGTGGCCAAGGTGCCCGCCGAGGTGGACTACGGCAGCGAGTTCCGCTACCGCACGCCCATCGTGGACCCCGAGACGCTCGCCGTCGGCATCAGCCAGAGCGGCGAGACCGCCGACACCCTGGCCGCCTTCCGCGAGGCGAAGAGGTTGGGGGCGTTGCCCATTGCCATCTGCAACGTCCAGGGGTCGATGATCACCCGCGAGGCGGAGGGGACGCTCCTCACCCACGCGGGCCCCGAGATCGGGGTGGCCTCCACCAAGGCCTTCACCTCGCAGATCGTGGCCCTGGCCCTCCTGGCCCTGCACCTCGGCCGTCTGCGCGAGACGCTGTCCGTGGACGAGTGCCGGTCGCTCCTGGAGAGCCTGGCCCGGGTGCCCCATCTCATGGAGCGGGCCCTCCTGGCCAGCGGCCGCCTCGACCAGCTCTCGCGGTCGGTGGCGTCGGCCAGGGACTTCCTGTACCTGGGCCGTGGCATCAACTACCCGATCGCCCTCGAGGGCGCGCTGAAGATGAAGGAGATCTCCTACATCCACGCCGAGGGCTATCCCGCGGGGGAGATGAAGCACGGCCCCATCGCCCTCATCGACGAGGCGATGCCGGTGGTGGCGCTGTGCCCGCAGGGCCGCACCTACGAAAAGATGCTCTCCAACATCCAGGAGGTGAAGGCCCGCGGGGGCCGCGTGATCGCGCTGGTGGCGGAGGGGGACACGCACGTCCGCCAGATCCTCGATCCCGGGAGCGACCTCGTCTTCGACGTGCCCGCCGTGGACGAGGTCTGGTCGCCGCTGCTGATGGTGATCCCCCTGCAGCTCCTCGCCTACCACACCGCGGTGCGGGCCGGGCGCGACGTGGACCAGCCCCGCAACCTGGCCAAGTCCGTCACCGTCGAGTGAACTCAGAGCCCTCCCTCTCGGTGCCGGTCTCGAATGTCTCGCCGCTTCTGGCCGGACTGAACCCCCAGCAACGCGAGGCTGTGCTGGCCACGGAAGGCCCCGTGCTCATTCTGGCGGGCGCGGGCAGCGGCAAGACCCGCGTCATCACGCACCGCATCGCCCACCTCATCCTCGAGAGGGGCGTCCCCTCCGAGAACATCCTGGCCGTGACCTTCACCAACAAGGCGGCGGGGGAGATGAAGGACCGCGCGGAGGCCCTGCTCCCGGGACAACCCCTGCGCAGCGTCCTCTCCACGTTCCACAGCTTCTGCGTGCGGGTCCTGCGCCGCGACGCCCAGGCCGCCGGCCTGCCCCGGGAGTTCGTGATCTACGACGAGGACGACCAGCTGGCCACGGTGCGGGAGGCCCTCCGGGCCCTGGACCTGCCCGAGAAGCTCCATCCCCCCCGGCGCGTCCTGTCGCGGATCTCGGCCAGGAAGAACGCGGCGCGCCGCGCGCCGGAGACGGAGGACGAGGACTCCGTGGCCGCGGCCACGCTGGCGCGCATCTCCGAGCGCTACGAGCAGACCCTGCAGGCGGCGGGGGCCCTGGACTTCGACGACCTGCTGCTGCGCACCGTCGCCCTGCTCGACCGCGATCCCGCGGTCCGCGACGCCTACAGGCGCCGCTTCCCCTACGTGCTGGTGGACGAGTACCAGGACACCAACCGCGCGCAGTACGAGCTGGTGCGCCACCTGGCGGGTCCGCAGGGAAACGTCACCGTGGTGGGGGACGAGGACCAGTCCATCTACTCCTGGCGGGGCGCCGACATCCAGAACATCCTGGACTTCGAGCACGACTTCCCGGGGGCGCGCACGCTGCGCCTGGAGGAGAACTACCGCTCCAGCCAGGGCATCCTCGACGCGGCTTCCGCCCTGGTGGCCCACAACCGCCGGCGGAAGGGCAAGACGCTGCGCGCGGTGAAGCCCGCGGGGGACAAGGTCCGACTGCACCAGGCCGCCGACGAGTACCAGGAGGCTTCCTGGGTGGTGGACCGCATCGCCGGCCTGCGCGACGCGGGCCGGGCCGCCGTGCTCTTCCGCATGAACGCGCAGAGCCGCCTCTTCGAGGAAGGCCTCATGCGCCACCGCATCCCCTACGAGGTGGTGGGCGGCGTCGGCTTCTACGAGCGCAAGGAAGTCAAGGACCTCCTCTCCTACCTGCGGCTCATCCTGAACCCGCGCGACCCCATCGCGCTGCGGCGCGTGATCAACGTCCCTCCCCGCGGGATCGGGGACAAGACGGTGGAGGAGGTCGCGCGCGCGGCCGCCGCCCGCGGCGTCTCGCCCTGGGAGGCCCTGGGCGCGTTGGAGGAGGAGGCCCTGCTCCCCGCGCGCGCCACCCTGCCGCTACGACGCTTCCGCGAGATGATCCTCGGCCTGCGCGAGGACGCGGGCCGGCTGGGGGTGAAGGGCCTGCTGACGCGCACGCTGGAGGTGACGGGGTACGCGGCGGCGCTGGCCCAGGAGCCGAGCCGGGAGAGCCAGGACCGGCTCGAGAACCTGGCGGAGCTCCTCTCCGCCGCCGCCGATTACGAGGTCCGCGACGAGAGCCCCACGCTCGCCGGCTTCCTCGACCGGGTCTCGCTCCTCACCGACGTGGACCGCGCCGCCGGCCAGGCCCCCATCCTGCTGATGACGCTCCATTCCGCCAAGGGGCTGGAGTTCGACTCCGTGTTCCTGGTCGGCCTCGAGGAGGGCCTCGTACCCCACTCGCGGAGCGCGACGAGCCCGGAGGCGTTGGAGGAGGAGCGCCGCCTGGTCTACGTGGGGATGACGCGGGCCATGGAGCGGCTGCACCTCACCTGGGCGCAGAGCCGCCAGGTCTTCGGCCAGAGGCGTCTGTGCGAGCCGAGCCGCTTCCTGACCGAGATCCCACGCGACCGGCTGGAGGTGACGGCCGACGCCGTCTACGAGGCCCCCGTGCGCGACAGGCGGCCGCCGGCCTGGAGGCCGCGGCCCGCGGCCGCGACCGCCCCCTTCCCGCCGCCCACCGGGGTCCCGGCGGAGATGCGGCCCGGGGTCAAGGTGCGGCATCCGCTCTTCGGCGTGGGCACCGTGCTGCGCAGCGAAGGCGCGGGAGACGATCTGAAGCTGACCGTGTCCTTCACGGGCATCGGGGCCAAGCGCCTGGTCGCGCGCTACGCGGGGTTGGAGCTGGCCTGAAGCTCCCTCAGGCCGGGGTCAGGGCCTGGATCATCCACCGGCTGCGCCCCGCGCCCTTGACCTCGTACTTGCGCAGCGTCATCACGTATTCGCGCTCCTGCCCGTCGATGGTCAGCCCGAGCAGGACCTTCTTGGTGGTGACCTCGCCGGCCAGGCCCGCCGGGTCGTCCATCGCGCCGCCCATGGAGAGGCTGGCGTTGCGCTTTTCCTTCTCCACCGCGTCCCTGGCCTCGGCCAGGGCCCTCTTGAGCTCGCGGTCCTTCTTGTTGAAGTTCTCCCATTCCGTCGCCACGGGCTGGAGCTTGGCGGGGACGGGCGCCCCCTTCTTCAGGGCCTTGATGTCGTCCAGCTCCTTGTAGTGGTCGGTGCCGTAGGCCCGCGCCGCCTTGGTGTTGTCCGAGATGGCCTTCTCGGTCTCCTTCACCTTGGCCATGAGCTCGGGCAGGGTGATGGGATTCTTGCCCTCCTCGAGCGTCTTCTTGATGCTCCAGCGCTGGACCTTCTTGTCGAAGTTGACGACCGCGAAGCTGGAGAGCGTCTGGTTGTCCTGGGCGTTCACGGCGTTGAAGTAGGAGTCGACCACGGACTTCTCGGGGTGACTACTGCAGGCGACGGCGGCCCCCAGCGCCAGGATGGCCAACGCGGCGCGTCCACGGTGCCTCATAGCTCCTCCTCGCAGCAAACGGGCGCGGCCACGCTCAGCTGGGCTCGGCCGGCGGGACGCCCGCTCCATCCTCTCCCTCCACGCGCTCGGCCAGCCGGGCCACGGACACGAGATGGTCGCCCTCCTCCAGCTGGATGAGCCTCACCCCCTGGGTGTTCCGGCCGATGGTAGAGATGTCCTTGGTGTCCAGCCGGATGATCATACCTTTTTCGGTGATGAGCATCACCTCCTCGTCACCCCGCAGGAACTTCACGCCCACCACCGGCCCGTTGCGTCCCGTGGTCTTGATGTTGATGATGCCCTTGCCCCCGCGGCTCTGCAGGCGGTACTCCTCGAGGTCGGTCCGCTTCCCGTATCCGTTCGCGCTCACCGTGAGCACGGTGCCGGCGGAGACGACCTCGAGGGCCACCACCTCGTCGCCCGTCTCCAGCTCGATGCCCTTCACGCCGTAGGCGGCG
>DAINRN010000293.1:0-5206 GCA_036741815.1 Acidobacteriota bacterium | reverse complement strand
CGGCCCCGGTTGCCGGCGGCGCCGGCTCTCGACGAAATAACCCAGGTCCCAGCACCACCAGAGGGGTCCACCCAGGCCCTCGTTGCGCACGCGCATCAGCAGCCGGCCCATGAGCCTCCACGGGCTCAGGGGCTCGCTGGGCACGCCCATCACGCGGTTCAGCTTGATGAGCGAGCGACCGTGCCCGTACATCATCCGACGCAGGTAACGGAAGCCTACCCGCGAGCGGGGGATGAGGTGGTCGAAGGCCAAGGCCGGCTGGTACGAGCAGGCCAGACCCATCGGATAGCTCAAGCGCGCCAGCAGGGAGTCTCCGGCGCTCAGGAGGGCGCGGCCGATGCGGTCCAACTCGGCAGCTTCGGGGACCGTGTCCACCACGCGGACGAACTCCAGGCCTACGCGCCGCTGGAGGACCATGCCCGCGCCGATCGGCTCCCAGGGGCCCCAGCGGTCCTCGCGTGAGGTGATGGGCTCGGGGCCGAATTCGCGCACGCCGATGAAGGGCAGCAGACGCCGCTGCCACCCGGCGAGTGAACCACCGGGTATCGCCGGCCGCGCCTTGCCGCCGAAGGCGCCCAGATCGGGCTGCGCACGCGCGATGGCGAGCGCGACCTCCAGGTAATCGGGGTCGAAGACGTTGTCGTCGTCCACGAGCACCAGCAGCTCCGCGCGCGCCTCGAGGATGCCGCGGCGATGCGCCGGCACCTTGCCTTGTCGGGTCTCGCGGACCACGCGCAGCGGCAGGCCCCGACCCGCATCCAGCTCTGCGGCCACGAGCGGGGGGCTGGAGTTGTTGTCGATGATCACGAGCTCCCAGCGGTCGAGCGGCAGCGTCTGTCCCCGCAAGGCGTCAAGCACGCGGGGCAGCTCCGGGAACCTGGGGTTGTAGGTGCAGAGGATGACCGACAGGTCGAGGGGTGGAGAGACTGTCGTCGTCAAGACCAGCGGGACTCGGCGGCCAGCGTGCTGCCCCGAGGCACGAACACCAGGTCCATCTGGCCGAGGTCGTTCTGGAACGGCCGGCGCAGGAGCCCGGCCACGTCGAACACCCGATAGCCGCGCTCCCCGAAGTACCCCACCACCTCGTGGGCGAGGGGACAGCGCGGCATGAACTCGAACAAGCTGACCTCGACGATGAAGACGGCAGCCGCCGCGAAGAGCCGGGTGCCGCCGGCGAGCACCTCCAGCTCGAAACCCTGAACGTCGAGTTTCACTAGGTCGGGGGCGGGCATCCGCCCCGCGGCGAGCAGGCCGTCCACCGTCTCCACGGGGACCTCGCGCTGAGCGGCCTGGTCCTGCCCCGGGAACTCGAGGAGGGAGCTGGCCTCGGGGTCGCGCGCAACGTTCATTCGGCGGGTCGCCCGTTCCCTTCCCAGCGCCATCAGGAAGTGGTGGAACCGCGGGTCCCCGTCCGAAAGCGCCCGGAGCGATGGCGCGCTCTCCTTCAGCGGATCGAAGAGGTAGAAAGCTGCGTCGGGGAACAGTCGCGCCGCGCTCCGGGACCAGTGGCCCTTGGCGGCGCCCACGTCGAGCACGACGCGGGGGCGGAATCCCTTCTTCTGCAGATGCTGCAACGCGCCGTCCATGAGGTCGAGCTGGCGCCAGGGCCGGGGCTGAACGCGCGCGGTGTGAACGGCCGGCTCGGGGGACGCCGTCGCCGTCTCGATGTGCTGCGCGGGCGTGGCGGGACGGGGAACCTCGGCGGCCGGACCGAGTCGCGGGAGCCGACGCAGGGGAGTCGTGATCCTCCAGCTCAGCGTCGAGCGCAGGTGCTGTAGCTCGCCTTCGAGCCGGGCCCGTTCCTGTTCCCGCTCGTCCTGGAGTCGCACCCGTTCCTGTTCCCAATCCTGTTGGAGTTGCACCCGCTCTCGCTGCGATTCCTCGAGCAGCATCTCGAACAGGCGCAGCCGTCGCCACGTCTCTAGGTTCGCGCGGTCCTTCGACTCGATGGCCTGACGAGCGGCTTCCAGGTCCTGCCGCAAGACATCGAGCAGCCGGGACTGGAGCTCCAGCCGGCCCGTCAGGCCGCCGGGATCCTCGGCCGTCACGCCGGATTGAGCCACGCTTCCACGCTTCCGCTTGTTGCCAAGCGGTGAGGCTAACCCGCTCGCCCGACGAGGGTCAACTCTTACACCGCTGGAGGCACGGGGCTTGTCGTCCTAAACTCCCGAGCGTGAGAAGCCTGCCCTCCTCTGGCCGCTGTCTGGTGGTGGCCCTCGACGGCCTCGGCGATCTGGTGTTGCGCCAGCCGCTCCTTCGCGGGCTCGCCGACGCTGGATACGAGGTACACGTCCTCGTCCAGGCCGGTTACGAGGGGCTCCTGCGCTTCCTCGACGCGCGGCTGCGTGGGATTCCGACAGCCCTGAGCTGGACGAGCCCGCCGACCCTTGCCACCGTCCACGACCTCCAGAACCAGCTATCCCGCTTGAATCCCGCGCTCGTGATCAGCGCCCAGTACAATCCGGTCCGCTACGCGGACTGGATCGTGCGCTCCCTGCCCGGGGCCTTCGCGGCGGGCTTCGTGGGCGGCGCCGCGCAGGACGTCCCCGGCGCGGCCGCGCTCGAGACTCAGATCGGCCTGCCGCCGGCTCGTCCCTTCGATCTCGTGGTGGCCGCCGACGAATCCACCGCGGAAAGCGACAAGGCCTCCCGTTTCCTTGCCGCGATCACGGGTCGTGACCCCCTTTCCGAGGCACCGCGCCTTGTCCTGAATCCGTCCGACAGGGAGCGGGCATCGGCCTTGCTCCGGTCACTGGGACTGACCGAGGGACGCTTCGCCGTCTGTTATCCGGCGGGAACCAAGAACGTGACGCTCAAGGCCTGGCCCGCGGATCGCTACGGCCGGATCGCGGCGTGGCTGGCACGCGATCGAGGCGTCCCGACGCTCGTCATGGGGCACGCGTCGGAAGCAGCGGTCGTCGACGAGGTCGTGGCCACGGCGAGCGCGCCGGGGGACGCGCACGTCAAGGCCTGGTACTGCGGCGACAAAGACCTCGAGACCATGGTCGGTCTCCTGGCCTCGGCCCGCCTATACGTGGGGAACGATACGGGCGCCATGCACATCGCCGCGGCCGCCGGCGTTCCGGTGGTCGCCGTCTTCGGCGGCGGGCATTGGCCGCGCTTCCTGCCCGTGGCCCGGCGTGGAGCCGTCCATACCGCCAAGCTCCCGTGCTTCGGCTGTGGGTGGAAGGACTGCATCTTCTTCGACGGACCCTGCGTGGGCCGGGTGGAGGAGGAGGCCATCCGCTCGTCGGTCCTGCGTCTGTTGGGGGGCGCGGACGGTTTCCATGTCCACGCCAAGCCGGTCTCTCTGGGCGAATCCGATTGGGCCCGCGCGGTGGAGGCTTTCCGCGCTCTCTCGGCCCGCGCCGCCGCCCTCAAGGGAGATCGCGACTAACCCGCAGCATGGAGAAGAGCACCGCGGGGGTGACCGGGCTGCGGGCGCGGTACCGGAACCCCAGCAGCGGGGTCTCCACCCGCGGGGGGCTCGGCGCGACCGCGTCGTAGACGATCTCGATCTCGTTCCAGCCCGGCCGTGCCTCGATCGGAACCATGAACCGCTCGCCCGCCGGCAGCCTGGGCACCGAGCGCTTGTCTACCCGGACTCCGTTGGCGAGGATGGACAGGGCCTGCTCTCCCGGAAGCGCGTGCCCCGCGGACACCTCGAGCGTCAGCGGGCCGCCTTCGTGGAGGAAGGCGAGGGTCGTGCGCCGGCCGGTGGCCCAGCGCGGGCCCGCACCCCCATCGATCCCCGCGACGATCAACATTCCTCCGATCCAGGGACCCGTCTGGGCGCCGTCTGGTGGCGGTAGGAGCCGCGCCTCATGGAGAGAATCCCGGCCGGCGGACACGAGCGTCTTTCGCGGCAGTGCAGCGGCCCACGGGCACTCGTCCAGTCGTCTCCAGGCCGAGTCCCGCAAGAGCGCCGTCCCGTCGTCTCTCACGTGGGCGCGTGCCTCGCGCGGGGTCGCGTCTTCTCCGAAGGCGTGCAGGCCCTCGCAATCGAAGGCCAGGAAACCCGGGTAGAGGCGCCGCAGGTCGGCGGACCATGCCAGACCGGTCCACTCGTTGCCGGCGGCGAGGGCGGCGGGGACCGTCGAGACGCGATGGCCCTGTAACACGCCTGGCTCGTCTGCGGCAGCGGCGACGGTCCGAGCTCCGATCTTGGCCTTCGTCCGGACGCCGATGAACCACGAGCCACCGCTCACCGTACGAGCGATACCGGCCGCCAGGAGGAGGACGAGAGCCGCCCGCGCCGCAACGACGGCCTGCCCCCGCTCGCTGACCTGGAGACGCCACAGCGCGAGGGCCACGAGCGCCGGCAGCAGGCCGGCGGCCGTGACCAGGTAGTGAGCCTGCGGCTGCTTGGCGGCGGCGGCCAGGGTCACCGCCCAGACCCCGAGCAGCCCCAGCGCCAGGCGCCGGGCCGACATGGGAAAGGCCCGCGGTGCTCGAGGCCACAGGCACACGGCGATGCAGGCCAGGAAAGCGGCGTGCAGCGGAAGCTCCGCGCCGAGCAGTCTCACGATCCCCGCGGCGTAGCGCGAGGGGTCGATCACGGTGGCAGCGCCGGTCCCGTGGTAGCCCGAGTGCCCGAGCAGCCGCCACATCCAGAGCACGGTGGCGGGAAGGCGCGACGCGATGACGAGAAGGCATGCGGCGAGGGACAGGACGGCCCAGAGGAGGATCCGGAACCGGCCCCCGCGGGAGCGCACCGCCGCCATCGGCAGGATCGCGGCCGGGAGGAAGATGACCTTCGTGGCCACTCCGAGGCCCAGCACCACGCCCATCGCCGCCTCGAGCGACCGGCTCTTCTCGTGCGAATCCGGGAGCAGGGCCAGAAGCGCTAACCCCGACAGCGCGGTCGCGGCCGCCAGCAGCAGCGGCTCGCACATCACCTGCAGCAGGCTGCGCAGCACCTCGAAGCACACGAAGGGCGCGGCCTGCGCGAGGGCCGCCAGCCAAGGGCGTCCGGTCAGGCGCCAGACCGTCCAGCCCAGGAACGCCGAGCACGCTGCGACCACGAGGAGGAGGGCGAGGACCGTCGCCGCCAGGAACGGCTCGGGGTCGGTCAGGACGTGGTCGCGCAGGGGGAGGGCGCTGCCGGAGACGGCGTGCCACGAGCGCAGGGCGACAGCGCCCAGCACCACCAGCGTGACACCCGGGTGGTCGGTCTTGACGGGGACGCGGAGCTCGGCCGCGAGGA
>DAINRN010000292.1:0-5212 GCA_036741815.1 Acidobacteriota bacterium | reverse complement strand
CTTCGCCGCGCCGCACCCCGGCAACGTCAAGCGACTCGAGTTCTCGGGCGGGCAGGTCTGGCTGTGCCAGCGGGACTCCTTCCTGTGCGCCACCGAGGGCATCGAGATCAGCATCGCGTTCACCAAGCGCTTCGGCGCCGGGTTGTTCGGCGGCGAGGGCTTCATCATGCAGAAGCTGACGGGGACGGGCACGGCGATCATCCACGCCGGCGGCAACCTGGTGGAGTTCGACCTGGTCGCCGGCCAGGCCATCAAGGTGGACACCGGCTGCATCGTGGCCTTCGAGGAGGCGGTCCGCTACGACATCCAGTTCGTGGGCGGCTTCAAGAACGCGCTCTTCGGGGGAGAGGGCCTGTTCCTGGCCGAGCTCACCGGCCCGGGCAAGTGCATCTTGCAGACCCTGCCCTTCTCCCGCCTGGCCGGCCGCATCCTCGGCCTCACGAAGGAGGGCTCCAGCGGCGTCGCGGGCGTGGGCGGCACCCTCCGCGACATCGGCAACATCTTCGGGAGGAACGAGTAGCGCCGGCTACTGCTCCCGGGGCATCGTCTTGATGAACTCGTCCACCAGCTTGCGCTGGGCCTCCGGGGTCAGCGAGGACTGGACGATCTTGGACGCCGCCTGCACGGCCAGGTCGGCGACCTGGGCCCGCAGCTCGAGGATGGCCTGGCCCTTCTCGCGGTCGATCTGCTCGCGGGCCCGCTGCACCATCTGATCGCTCTCGGCCTTGGCCCGGGTCGAGAGGTCGGCCTTGAGCTGCTCGGCCTCCTTCAAGGCCCGCTTGATGAGCTCGTCCCGCTCGCGGCCCGCCTCGCGCAGCATCTCCTTGTGCTGGGCGAGGAGGGCCTGGGCCTCGGTGTGCGCCTTCTGCGCGCCGTCCACCGCCCCCCGGATCCCCTTCTCCCGCTCCTCGATGGCCTTGAGCAGCGGCCCCCAGCCGAGCTTGGTCATGAGAAAGGCGAAGAGGACGAAGAGGACGATCGTCCAGAGCGTGAGACCGAAGTTGATGTCGGTCAGCCCCCCCGCGGCCAGGAGCGCCGGCGAGACGGAGAGGTTCACTTGATGGCGAGGAGGATGGTCACGATCAGCGAGAAGAAGGTGACCCCCTCGATGAGCGCGGCGGCCAGGATCATGGCCCCGCGGATGTCGCCCGCGGCGTTGGGCTGCCGGGCGATGCCCTCCATGGCGGCGGCGGCCAGCCGGCCGATGCCCGCCGCGCCCCCCATGATGGTGAGACCCGCGCCGATGCCGGCGGCGAAATACGCAAGAGCCTTGGGATCAGTCGGCATTTCGTTCCTTTCTCCTTGTGGTCACGAGGTCAGTGCGCCGGATGGGCCGACATCCCGATGAAGATGGACGTCAGCAGGGTGAAGACGTAGGCCTGGATGAAGGCCACCAGCACCTCCAGGACCATGATGAAGAGGGCCAGGGCGAGCGAGATGGGGATCATGGGCACGCCGAACACGAGCCCGATGGCGGACATCAGCGGTATGAGGAGCAGCAGCGTGGTGATGACCATGTGCCCGGCCAGCATGTTGGCGAACAACCGGACCATGAGGGCGAAGGGCTTGGACAGCACGCCGATGATCTCCACGATGATGATGATCGGCAGCAGCCACTTGGGAAGGCCGGGGGGGATCATGTTCGTGAAGTGGTGGACGAACCCGAACTTGGAGATTCCGGCGTACTGCATGGCCACGAAAGCCACCAATGCGAGGCCCATGGTCACGTTGATGTTCCCCGTGGAGGTCGCGGAGAAGGGCAGCAGGCCCAGGAGCGCGGCGAAGAGGATGAAGAAGAAAAAGCTCAAGAGCAGCGGCGTGAACTTCGCGCCGTCGTGCCCTATGTTCTTCTCCGCGATCTCGTCGCGAACGAAGACCACGAGCGTTTCCACCGCCGCGCCCACGCCGGTGGGTATGTTCTCGCGGTAACTGCGGACGGCGAGCCGCACCACGATCAGCACCACGGCCGAGGCGAGTAGGAAGAAGACGATGTGGCGGGTGAGCTGGAGGTGGAGGGGGCCCAGGTCGAAGGCGGGCCCCACCGGCCGGTCCGTGACGTGGTGCATCAGGATCTCGGAAGGCCCTTCGTGGCCTTCCGCGGCGTGCTCCGCGCCTTCCGCGTGCGGCGCCCCTTCGGCGGCGTGCTCCGTGGCCGCCTGGTGCGGCGTCTCCGGCGTCGTCTCCCCCGCCGCGGGCGGCGGTGGCTCGTGGGCAGGCGCGGCCTGGCCGGCCAGCGAAGCGGCGAGGACGAAGGCGGCGATCACGTGGCCTCGATCCTGCCCGCCGGCTGCGACACGCGGCGCGCGACGACGGCCAGCTCGAAGACGAGCAGGGCCACGAAATAGGCGAGCAGCGAGAAGACCAGTGGCAGGCGGGGCAGGTCCAGGAACCGGATCCCCACCACCACCGCCGCGAGCAGGAAGGTCATCCGGGCCAGCATCCCGCCGAGTATGGCCCGGAAGAACCAGGCCGTGGAGCGTTCCGCGGACCAGGAAACCAGGCCGTAGGCGGCCACGGAGTTCACGAGCGCGAGGACCGCCCCCACAACGAGGGCGGTGACGTCCGCGGGGTCCAACCGACCACGCAGACCCAGCACGACCGCGCCCAGGCTGGAGGCGACCACGATGGCCACCGTCGCGGTGTATCGGGCCACGCTCACGACTTCCCCCCCGTCATGGCCTTGTAGGCCTTATAGAGGTGATAGAACACCGCGAACATCCCGAACGCCGCGCCCGCGAGGACGAACACCGGCGCGGTGCCGAAGCGCTTGTCGACCCAGTATCCCGCGCCCAACGAGACGAGCAGGGTCACGGCCAGGGCCGTCCCGATACCCAGGTACGACAACGAGTCTCTCTCCGGGGTCACGTGCAGGGTTTCGGGCGGTTCGAGCGGGCAGACTACCACACGGCTCGCGAGGCAGGCAAGGCAGCGGCGGCGCTAGCGGTAGGTGCCGGTCGGCTCTTCCACCACCGCGAACGCCCCGCTGCGCCCGGTGCTCTCCTGCCGCCAGCGGAGGATGTCGTGGCGGTAGATCCGGAAAGCCGACATCACGAGCGAGAGCACGACCGGCCCCACCACCAGGCCCTTGACGCCGAAGGCGTACAGGCCGCCCAGGATGGCCAGGAAGCCGAGCAGCATGTGCACCTGGGCCGCGCCCTTCAAGATGAGGGGCTTCAAGACGTTGTCGATCATGCTGATCACGAGCACGCCGTAGATCAGGAGGCCTATCCCGCGGGGCTGCGAGATCGAGAAGAGGTACACGGCGGCGGGCACCCACGCCAGCGGAGAGCCCACCAGTGGGATGAGGGCGGCGAAGACCACCATCGCGCTCCACAGGAAGGGCGCGGGCACGCCGAAGATCACGAAGCCGAGGAGGGCGGCCAGGCCCTGGGCCAGGGGCACGACCAGCATGGCCTGCAGGACGCCCCTCACCGTGCGCGTGAGGTGGTCCAGCATCTCCGCCTCCTGGCCGCGGGTGAAGGGCGAGATCCCCCGGACCTGCTCCCGGAGAAGCGGCGCGTCGCGCAGAAGGAAGAACACCATCATCAGGAAGATGACCAGGTCCAAGGCGGCCGTGGCCAGGCCGGCGACCACGGCCTGGACGACACCTTGCGCGGTGGACGTGAGCCGACCCAGGGCCGCCGAGGCCGACGGCACCGCGCCCAGTCCCGTGGACCGCACCCAGCTCATGACCAGCGGGAAGCGGGTCGGCAGCGTCTCCTTCCAGAGCTTGTCGAGCGCCGCCGGCTCGAGCCGCGGGCGTACCCAGTCGAAGAAGCCGGCCGCCTGCTGCACGAGCAGGGACCCGTAGCTGAGCACCGGGACCAGGATCACGATCGTGCAGAGCAGCACGAGCAGGGCGGCCGCCAACGAGTGCCGCCCGCCCAGGGCGCGGGTGAGGCGGTCGTGGGCGGGGGCCAGGAGGAGCGAGACCGACGCCGCCACCGCGAAGGTGAGGATGAAGTAGCGGAAGACCACGAAGGCCAGCACCAGGATGAGGAACAGGCAGGCCAATAGCGAGTAGCGGATCACCTTGCGGGTCGCGGCGAGCGCCGCTTCGTCGGTCATGGCTCGGCGTGTGGACGGGTCACGGTCCCCTCGGGTCGAGGATACCGCGACCGGGTGCCGGGTCGA
Organism: Acidobacteriota bacterium; assembly: GCA_036741815.1. Classification (GTDB taxonomy): domain Bacteria; phylum Acidobacteriota; class Vicinamibacteria; order Fen-336; family Fen-336; genus DAINRN01. Next base: position 1,078 of record DAINRN010000292.1, on the reverse strand, counting down.
GTCAGTGCGGAGGCGCCGGCGAGGAGGCGGCGGCCGTCCCCGGCGGCACCCCTCCGGGGCTGGCCGCCTTCAGGACGTCGGTCGCGAACTTGGACGGCTGCACGATGGCGGCGATCTGCGCGGCGGGCAGGTGGAGGAACTCCAGGAACGGCTTGGGGTACACGCCGATCGCGAAGCAGAGAAGGACGAGGGGTACCAGGGTGGCCAGCTCGCGCGCGTCGAGGTCCTGCAGGTGGGCGTTCTTCTCGTTGGTGATCTTGCCCCAGAAGACGCGCTGGTACAGCCACAGCAGGTAGGCGGCGCCCAGCACGACGCCCGATACCGCCCAGTAGGCCCAGACCCTGTTCGCGGAGTACGCGCCCTGCAGGATCATGAACTCCCCGATGAAGCCGTTGAGCAGCGGCAGGCCCATGGAGGCCAGGAACAGGATCAGCGTGAAGGTGGCGTAGAGGGGCATCACGTGGGCCAGGCCCCCGAACTCCGCGATGTCCTTGGTGTGCCGCCGCTCGTAGATGAGGCCCACGATCAGGAACAGCCCGCCCGTGGAGAGCCCGTGGTTGATCATCTGGAGGACGCTGCCCTCCAGGCCGAGCGGGTTCAGGGCGAACATCCCCAGCATCACGAAGCCCAGGTGGCTCACCGACGAGTACGCGATGAGCTTCTTCATGTCCTTCTGGACGAGGGTCACGAGCCCGGCGTAGACGATGCCGATGATGGAGAGCGCGACCATCCAGGGGACCGCTTCCAGCGTGGCCTGGGGGAAGAGGGGCAGGGAGAAGCGGATGAAACCGTAGGTCCCCATCTTCAACAGGACGCCGGCCAGGATGACCGAGCCCGCGGTGGGCGCCTCGACGTGCGCGTCGGGGAGCCAGGTGTGGAACGGGAACATCGGGACCTTGATCGCGAAGCCCAGGAAGAAGGCCAGGAAGACCCAGAACTGCAGGTCGGCGGGGACGTCCATGCGCTGCCAGGCCGTGTAGTCGAAGCTGCCGGTGGCCGCGTACTCCGGCAGCGACTTGGACCGGAAGTAGAGCGCCAGGATCCCGAGCAGCATCACCACCGAGCCGACGAGCGTGTA
>DAINRN010000291.1:627-5214 GCA_036741815.1 Acidobacteriota bacterium | reverse complement strand
CATCGTGCCCCTGGTGGGGCACGCGGAGGCCTGGGTGCGGGCGGCCGCGCTGCAGGCGCTGGCGCGCATGGACCGCGAGGATCTGGCCTTGATCCTCTCCGGTCTCGATCCCGATCCGGCCTGGATGGTACGCGCCGGCCTGGCCGCGGGCCTCGGGCAGGCGGGCGACGAGCGCGGCGTGGCCCTTCTCTTCGGGATGCTCAAGGACGACGACGCGCGGGTCTACCCCGCGGTCCTGGAGGCGCTCGTCAAGGCCCGCGGCCCCGACGCCGCCGACACCCTTGCGCGCTATCTGCAGCACCCGGACTTCGCGGTGCGCGCGGCGGCGGCCAAGGGCCTGGCCGACCTCAAGGCCACCGGCCAGAGCGCGGCCCTGGCCGCCGCCTATCGCGCGTCGCTGCCGGACGCCGACCTCGACGCGCGGCTGGAGCAGGTGGGGGCCCTGGCCGTGCAGAAGGACGCGCCGGCGCGGGGGACGCTGCTCGAGGCGGCGCGCGGCGACCCGTCCCGGGTGGTGCGCGAGCGGGCGATCGCGGCGCTGCGCGCGCTGGGCGCGCAGGCGCCCGAGCCCGGGCCCCAGGCCATCGACCGTCCCACCTTCGACTACCGCGAGGCGATGGCCCCCTACGACCCGCGCCCCGACGTCCCGCTGTACACCCCGCGGGCCATCCTCCACACGCGCCACGGCGCGATCGAGATCCACCTCAACCTGATCGAGGCCCCGTTGACCTCGGCCTCCTTCATGGACCTCGCGCGGCGCGGCTTCTTCAACGGCTTGACCTTCCACCGGGTCGTCCCCGGCTTCGTCATCCAGGGCGGCGACCCGCGCGGCGACGGCAACGGCGGGCCCGGCTACACGCTGCGCTGCGAGATCGGCGAGCGGCCCTACGGCCGCGGCACCGTGGGCATGGCCCTCTCCGGCAAGGACACGGGGGGCAGCCAGTTCTTCATCACCCACACACCCACCCCCCATCTGGACGGCGGCTACACCGTCTTCGGCTGGGTGGCGGAGGGCATGGACGTGGTGGACAAGATCCGCCCCGGGGACGTGATCGAGCGCGTGGAGATCTGGACGGGACCGTGAGGCCGACCTACCGCCTGCTCGCGCTCGACATCGACGGGACGCTCCTGCGCAGCGACAAGACGGTCTCCCCGCGGACGCTGGCCGCCCTGGCCGCGGCGCAGCGCGCGGGCGTGCGCCTGGTGCTGGTGACCGGGCGGCGCTATCCCGCCGCGCGGCGGGTGGCGGCGCAGCTCGGGTGCGACGTGGACCTGGTGCTCCACAACGGCGCCCTCATCGTGGAGGGCGCGGCCGTGGTGCGCTGCCGTCCCCTGGACCTCGAGGTGGCGCGCCTGGCCGTGCGCGTGGGCCGCGCCGCGGGCGCCGACGCCGTCGTGCACTATGGGCTCGGCGGCGAGGGACAGCTGCTGGTGGAGGGCGTGGCCCCTTCGAACACCCTCCTCGCCTACTACCTCGACCGGTCCCACCCCGACGTGCGCACCGTGGCCGACCTCGAGGAGGCCATGGACGAGGCCACGCTGCAGGTGATGTTCGGGGGCGCGCTCTCCCCCATGTCCGCGCTGCGCGCGGAGCTCGCCTTTGCCCTGGGCCCGCGGGCGCGCATCGAGCGCACAGTGTACCCGCGGCTCGGGGTCTCGCTGCTCGACGTGATCGACCCGGCCGTGGGGAAGGCGGAGGCGCTGGCCTTCCTCCAGGAGCGCTTCCTCGTGAGCGCGGCGGAGACGCTGGCCATCGGCGACAACTGGAACGACCACGAGATGCTGGCGGGCGCGGGCCTGGGCCTGGTGATGGGCAACGCGGACCCCGAGATGCTGGCCCTGGGCCTGCCCGTGCTGCCCAGCAACGACGAGGACGGAGTGGCGCAGGCGATAGAACGTCACGTGTTGGCGGGAACGTAGAGAACCGATCGAACAGGCCGAACCGTTCTTGCCCACAAAAAGAACAAAGGGGGTGAATCGCTCACCCCCTTCCTTCGCGGCGACGGCCGGCTTACTTCTTCTTCTTCTTCGCTGCCTTCTTCTTCGCGGCCATTTCCTTGATCCCCCCTCTCAAACAGGAGTGACCTGCCGGCGAGCGGTCGCCGTCAGCTCACGAAAAAAAGGGAGAGCGAAGATGCCCTCCCGCTTCGGAAAGCCGTCCTTGCTACTTCTTCTTTTTCTTGGCGGCCTTCTTCTTCATGGGCATCCCCGGGATCCCCCCTTTCGGTCCAGCTCGGGACAGGAGTCGCCCTCTTCAACATGCGGGATGATGAGGGCCTTCGCATACTAGGTGTAGCGTAGGGACGACCCCCCCTGGTGTCAAGCACTTTTTTGGGTTCGGAGGCGTCCCATTCCCCGGCAGGACAGGAGCTTAGGCTGTGCATGGAGATGTCAAAACCGCTGAAATAGCCGCCGGATGGTCATTTCAGCCTGATCATTCGCCCAAATCGCTGTCGCGCAGGGGCTTTGTGGGCCGAGGATACGACAGGGGCACCGATCGCGCCCGCGGCTGGCTTGGAATACTATTTTGAATACTCGGTCCGGAGGGTTACGCGCTCCGCGTGGCGCTCGCGCCCGAGGCCGACCAGGCGGGCCAGCAGCTCGGCGTAGGGGAGCCCGGTGGCTTCCCACATCTTGGGGAACATGCTGATGGAGGTGAAGCCCGGGATGGTGTTGATCTCGTTGACGAGGACGCGCCCGCTCTTCCGGTCGAGCAGGAAGTCCACGCGCGCGTACCCGCAGGCGTCCACCGCGCGGAAGGCGCGCACGCCCAGCGCGCGGACCTCCTGGGCGACGGAGGGCGCGAGAGGCGCGGGGATGCGCAGCTCGGTCCGGCTCTCCGCGGAGTACTTGGAGTCGTAGTCGTAGAACTCGCGGTCGGGGACGATCTCGCCGGGCACCGAGGCGGAGGCGTCGTCGTTCCCCAGCACCGCGACCTCGATCTCGCGCGCGTCCACGCCGGCCTCGACCACCACCTTCCGGTCGTAGGCGAAGGCGGCCTGGAGCGCTGCCTCGAGGTCCGGCGCCGCCTTGACCTTGCTCACGCCCACGCTGGACCCGAGGTTGGCCGGCTTCACGAACAGCGGGAGGCCCAGCTCCGCCACGATCTCCGCGGCGCGGGCGCGGTCGGCGCGGCGCAGCACGCGGTGCGGGGTCTGGGGCACCCCGGCCGCCGCGAAGAGCCCTTTCATGAGCTCCTTGTCCATGGCCGCAGCGGAGGCCGCCACGCCGGAGCCGACGTACGGAACGGACGCGAGCTCGAGCAGGCCCTGCACCGTCCCGTCCTCCCCGTAGGGGCCGTGCAGGACGGGGAAGTAGACGTCGGGGCGCGCGACGACCCCGCCGCCCTCGAGCGCGCGCAGGACCCCGGCGTCTCCGGGCGCGGGCACCAGGAACACCGCGCGCCCGCCCGAGAGCCGGGGCTCCGCCCCGTCCTGTAGCCACCAGCGGCCGCTTTGGTCGATGAGCACGGGAAGCACGTCGTGCCGCCCCGCCAGCCCCCGCGCCACCGACTCCGCCGAGCGGACGCTCACCTCGTGCTCGCCGGAGCGGCCGCCGAACAGCAGCGCCACCTTGGGGCGTTCCGTCATGGAGTCAGCATATGCGAGGAAGCGCGGCGGCTATACTCGCGCGGGGCATGTTCTCGTTCTCGGTCCTGGCCACCTCGGGGGGGGCACGCGCGGGCCGGCTCACGACACCGCACGGCCGCGTGGAGACCCCCGCCTTCATGCCCGTGGGCACCGCGGGCGCGGTGAAGGCCGTGACCCGCGCACAGCTCGAGGAGGCGGGCGCCCAGATCCTCCTCGCCAACACGTACCACCTCATGCTCCGGCCCGGGGACGATCTGGTGGCGGAGCTGGGCGGGCTGCACGGGTTCACGGGGTGGCCCGGCCCCTTCCTCACGGACAGCGGCGGCTACCAGGTCTTCAGCCTGGCCGCCCTGCGCCGCGTCGACGACGACGGCGTCTCGTTCCGCAGCCACCTCGACGGCACGGCGCACCGGCTCACCCCGGAGCGCGCCATGGAGGTGCAGATGAACCTGGGCGCCGACCTGGTGATGGCCTTCGACGAGTGCCCGCCAGGGGCGGCCTCGCGCGAGGAGATCGCCGCGGCCACCGAGCGCACCACGCGCTGGGCGCGCCGCAGCCGGGAGGCGCACCGCCGGCGCGACCAGTGGCTCTTCGGCATCGTGCAGGGCGGCGCGCACCTGGACCTGCGGGAGAAGAGCGCGGCCGAGATCACCGCCCTGGATTTCCCCGGCCACGCCATCGGCGGCCTGGCGGTGGGCGAGACGAAGGAAGACACCTGGCGGGTGGTGGACCACGTGGCCCCCCTCCTCCCCTCCGACCGGCCGCGCTACCTGATGGGCGTGGGCACGCCCGAGGACATCCTCGACGGCGTGGCGCGCGGCATCGACCTCTTCGACTGCGTGCTCCCCACGCGCAACGCCCGCAACGGCCAGCTCTTCACCCGCACGGGCCGGCTCTCCATCCGCAACGCGCGGTACCGCCGCGACCCGCGCCCGCCCGACGCCGCCTGCGGCTGCTTCACCTGCCGCACGGCCAGCCGCGCGTACCTGCGCCACCT
>DAINRN010000291.1:0-617 GCA_036741815.1 Acidobacteriota bacterium | reverse complement strand
GCTGCATAACCTGGCCTACTACCTTGACACCCTGAGAGCGGTCCGCCAGAATACCCTTTTGGGTCGTTTCGAGGAGTTCCGGAGGGGGATGCTCCGGGCCCTCGCGGCGTCGGAAGCGGAGGCGGAAGGGGGCGCGTAACGCCCCCGCCCTAGTCTCGACCCTGTCGCCCGCGTCGCACCCGGCGAGAAGACCCGAAACAGAAGAGAGAGCCTCCCGAAGCCATGGCCGATCCTCGCGCCCTGCTGGCCCTCGCGGGCTCCTCGCCCGGCGGCGAGGGCCATCCCTTCTCCAGCCTCATCCTGATGGGGCTCATCTTCTCGATCTTCTACTTCATCCTGATCATGCCCATGAAGAACAAGCAGCGGAAGCTCGAGGACCTGCTGAAGGCCCTGAAGGCCGGCGACAAGGTCATCATCAACCCCGGGATATTCGGCACCATCGTGGGCGTGGAGGACGACGCCTTCCAGGTCCGCATCGACGACAAGACGAAGATCAAGGTGCTCAAGAGCGCGGTCTCCGGGCTTCAGAGCGCCCCCAACCCAACGGAGAAGTAGATGCCACCGGCCCTGCAGAACCCCATCGCTCTCTGGTTCGTCCTCACCGCCGCCCTGGCCGT
>DAINRN010000290.1:3157-5255 GCA_036741815.1 Acidobacteriota bacterium | reverse complement strand
GCGCCCGCCTCCTGGCACGTCGTGGGCGGCGGCGCGCCGGCGCGGTTCGCCGAGGTCGAGATGAGCGGGCCCGCGGCCTGGCAGAGACGGCGGGCGAGCGCGAGGGCGGGCACCCGCACGGCGACGGTGCCGGTGCCCGCGGTGACCTCGTCGGGCACGACGGCGCCGCTGGCGAGGATCACGGTGAGCGGACCCGGCCAGAACCTCTCCGCCAGGCGCAGCGCGGCGGCCGGCAGGTCGGCGACCAGCGTCGTCACCTGATCGAGGTCGGTGGCGATGAGGGGCAGCGGCTTGGCCTCCCGGCCCTTGGCGTCACGGACCTTGCGGCCGGCGGCGGCCTCCAGGGCCCGCCCGCCGATCGCGTAGAGGGTGTCGGTTGGATAGATGAGCAGGCCGCCCGCGTCCAGCGCGGCCACCGCGCGGGCCACCGCCACGACCTCCGCTTCGGCGGACGCGCCCCGGACGTCCAGGACCTCCACCTAGGGGTTGGCCGCGGCGGTTGGCACCGCAGGCTCCGCGGGCGCCCAGGAGGTGTCGATGTTGTTCTTCTTGAACTGGCCCAGGAGCCCCGCCTTGTCCACCGCCTTGGCGTAGGCATCCTGCGGGTCCACCACCGTGCGCTTCACCAGGTCGAGGAAGCTGTCGTTCATGAGGCACATGCCGTACTTCTTCCCCGTCTGCATCGAGGAGGGGATCTGGAAGATCTTGGCCTCGCGGATGAGGTTCGCCACCGGCGGCGTGCCGATGAGGACCTCGAAGACGGGCACGCGGCCGCCGCCGATCTTCTTGCAGAGCATCTGGCTGATCACCCCCTTGAGGCTCTCGGCCAGCATGACCCGGATCTGCCCCTGCCGGTCCGCCGGAAACTGGTCGATGATCCGGTCCACCGTCGAAGGGGCCGACGAGGTGTGCAAGGTTCCGAAGACCAGGTGGCCGGTCTCCGCCGTCTCAATGGCTATGGCCACCGTCTCCAGGTCCCGCATCTCCCCCACCATCACGATGTCGGGGTCCTCGCGCAGGGCCGCCCGCAGGGCGTCCGTGAACGAGTCGGTGTGGTCGCCCACCTGCCGCTGGTTGATCAGGCACTTCTTGTTCTCGTGGACGAACTCCAGCGGGTCCTCGATGGTGATGATGTGATCGGTGCGGTGCCGGTTCACGTAGTCGATGAGCGCGCACAGCGTGGTGGACTTGCCCGAGCCGGTGGGACCGGTGACCAGCACCAGGCCCTTGGGCAGATGGCACAGGGCCAGGATCTCCTTCGGGAGCCCCATCTCCTCGGCGGTCATGATCTTGTTGGGGATCACGCGGAAGACCCCGCCCATCCCCTTGCGGTCCATGAAGAGGTTGCAGCGGAAGCGGGCCAGGCCGGGGATGTCGTACGCGAAATCGGTGTCGTGGCGCCGCTGGAACTCCTCGCGGTTTCGTTCGGGCGCGATGGGCAAGAGCATCCGCTCGGTGTCCGCGGGGGTCAGGACCGCGCGGTCGGCGAGCGGCTTGATCTCGCCGTCGTGGCGGATGAGGGGCGGCGACCCCACCGACATGTGCAGGTCGGATCCCTTCATGGAGACGAGGACGCGGAAGAGCTCGTCGATCTCGGCGGTGGGTCCGTCACCGGGCGATGCGGGGTGCGCGGCCGCCGCCGGAGCCGCCGCGGCCGCAGCCCCGGCCGGCCGGCCGGGGAACCTGACGACCGTCTGACACTTCGGGCACTTGACGCCGAAGGGCTTCTCGGGCGCGCGGGAGTCCTCGATCGTGACCGGCGTCTGGCACTGCGGGCAGTTCGCCTGCACGGGTTATCTCTCCGGGACCTCGAGGACGCGGGTGATCCGCTCCTTCTGGACGAGGTGGTGCCGATCGTCGTCGTGGAGCGTCAGGAACATCTGTGACCGGTTGAGGAAGTCGAGGACCCGGCTCAGGTGCGAGGGCATGTCGATGACCAGGACCCCTTCCAGGCGGCGGGCCTCGCACTCGACCGCGACGCGGCGGTGTGGGCTTTCGGGCTCGGGGTTGTCCTCGTCGGGGGGCGGCGCGGCGAACGTCATCCTCGACATGGGCCAGAGCCTTGCGGTCCACTGCGTCGCGCTGATGCGCTGCAACC
>DAINRN010000290.1:498-3147 GCA_036741815.1 Acidobacteriota bacterium | reverse complement strand
CGGGCGAAGCGGCCTCGTCGGGCAGGAACGGGAAGAACTGCGGCGGCTCGTTGAGCCATTCCTCGAGTCGCATGGGGCCCGTATGGTGCGAGGCCAGGGCCGGTACGAACACGCGGCCGTGGAAGCTCCGCCCGTCCGCGCACAGGATCTCCGTGGTCACGGGGACCGTGGGGACCCGCAGCTCGCTCATGCTCGAACCTCCGGACGGGCCGCCATTATCCGCCCGCGTCGCGCTCGCGCGCAACGCCGGCCGCCGCCCACCGGATCTGGCGCGCCATGCCGCGCAGCAGCGACGTCTCGCGCGGGGTGGGGCCCGCGCGGGCCAGGAGCCCGCGCAGCTCGGCCAGCACCTTGCCCGGGTTGTCGGGGTTCAAGTAGCCGATGGCCAGGAGCGCGCCCGCCAGGTCCTCGAGCGCCGATTCGATCTCGCCCGCCGTCGCCCGCTCTCCTCCGGAAGACGGCGCGGCGGCCAGCGCCGACACGCGGATCTCGTAGGCCAGGACCAGCACGGCCTGGGCCAGGTTGAGGGACGGGTGCGCCGGGTCCGACGGGATGTGGACGGTCACGTGGCACAGGGCCAGCTCGTCGTTGCGCAGGCCGGAGGCCTCGGGGCCGAAGACGAGGGCGGTGCGCCCCCCGGCCGCCCGCGCCGGTCCTTCCTCCGCGAGCTGTCGCGGCGTCCAGGCCCTGGGCAACGGCCGGCCCGTGGTCCCCACAACGAGCGTGGCATCGGCGGTCGCCTCGCGCAGGGTGGGCGCGACTCGCGCGCCGTCGAGGACGTCCCAGGCTCCGTAGGCCAGAGCCCGAGCCTCGGCAGCCTCCAGCCCTGCCGGTGGATCGACCAGGCGCAGGCTGCCCAGGCCCATGTTCTTCATGGCCCGGCAGGCCGCGGCGACGTTGCCCGGACGGGAGGGCCGCACCAGGACCACGTCCACCGATCCGGGGGTCATGGCGATGGACGGCAGTCTAGCATCCCTCCTGCTAGACTCTTGGCCGCGCAAGAGGCCGGGTCAGCGAGGGAGGAACGATGGAAGCGCCCGACACCAAGTCGCTCCCGGACAACGCGTACAAGCCCCTCGCGCCGGGCGAGGTCTACGTCCCTCCGGTTCCGGCCGCGGCCCGGCTGCCCGAGGCCACCGCGCGATCGGTCGGATGGGGGCTCTTCCTGTGCGTGATCTTCACCGTGGCCTCGGCCTATTCGGGCCTGAAGGTGGGACAGGTCATGGAGGCGGCCATCCCCATCTCCATCCTGGCCATCGGCCTGGCCCGCGTCTACAAGCGCCGCTCCAGCATCCTGGAAAACGTGATCATCACCGGCGTCGGCGGGGTCTCGGGCTCGGTGGTGGCCGGCGCGATCTTCACGCTACCCGCCCTGTACATCCTGAAGCTGGACCCGCACCCGGCGCAGACCATCTTCATCTGCCTGGCCGGCGGCTGCCTCGGCGTGCTGTTCCTGATCCCGCTGCGCCGGTATTTCGTCCGCGACATGCACGGGACGCTCCCCTATCCCGAGGCCACGGCCATCACGGAGGTCCTGGTCACCGGAGAGAAGGGCGGCTCCCAGGCCCGCCTGCTGCTCGAGGCCACCGCCATCTCGGGCGTCTACGACTTCTTCGTCACGACCTTCAAGGTCTGGAAGGAGGAGCTGAACTTCCAGTTCATCGGCGCCATGAGGCACCTGGCCGAGCAGGGCAAGGTGGTGGTCAAGTTCGACGCCATCGCCTTCATCCTGGGCCTGGGCTACGTCATGGGCCTGCGCGCCTCGACCCTGCTCTGCGCCGGCGGCTTCACAGCCAACTTCGTGCTGGTGCCGCTACTCTGGATGGTCGGGCAGCACCTTCCACCGGACACCGTCATCTACCCCGCTACGGTTCCCTTCAGCCAGATGAGCGCCGAGCTGATCTTCGCCCGCTACGTGCGCCTGGTCGGGGTGGGCGCCATCGCCACGGCGGGGATCTTCGGCATCGTCAAGTCCCTCCGGATCGTCGTCGGCTCTTTCGGCATCGCCGTCCGCGCCTTCCGCCACGGCGAGGCCCACGACCAGGAGCGCACGGACCGCGACATGCCCGCGAAGGTGATGCTGCTCGGCGTCGTCCTGAGCGCCCTGGGCGCGGCGGTATTCTTCAAGACCCTGGGGACTTCGTTGCTGGTGATGATCGTGGGACTGCTGCTCACCCTGGCCTTCTCCTTCTTCTTCACCTCGGTGGCCGCCAACGCCATCGCCACCACCGCGCGCAACCCCGTGTCCGGCATGACCATGCTCACCATCATCATCTCCTCGGTGGTGTTGCTCCGCTTCGGCCTTTCGGGGCCGACCGGGATGTTCTTCGTGATGGCGATCGCCGGGATGGTCTGCACGGCGCTCTCCGTCTCGGGTCAGACCATCACGGACCTCAAGACCGGGTACTGGTTGGGCTCGACGCCCGCCACCCAGCAGCGGGTCAAGTTCCTGGGCGTCATCGCCTCCGCGATCGCGGTGGGGCTCACGATCGCCGTGCTGGCCCGGGTCTTCCAGTTCGGGGAAGCCGTGCCCGGTGATCCCCGCGTGGTGCTGGTCTCGCCGCAGGCGGCGATCATGAAGGCGCTGGTGGAAGGGTTCATGAGCCAGCAACCCGTGGCCTGGGCCCTGTTCGGCACGGGCGCCGTGCT
>DAINRN010000290.1:0-488 GCA_036741815.1 Acidobacteriota bacterium | reverse complement strand
TGGACATGGAGCGCGACCCGAACGATCCCAATCCCGATCCGCTGCGGCGCCGCCGCGCCCCTCATTTCCCGGGAGCGCGGCATCGTCATAGCCGCGGGCCTCATGGCGGGCGGGGCCCTGGGCGGTGTCTTTGGCGCCGCCATGCGCCTGCTCCCGGGCTACACGGAGGACTGGGTCAAGACGCCCTTCTACGACCACGACGCGACGTCACAGATCGTCTCCGCCGCCCTGTTCGTGGCGTTGTGCGTCTATGTATGGGTCCGGTCCTCCCGGCAGGTGAAGGAGACCTAGATGAGCCGCCTCGACGCGTTCGTGGCCGACGCCATCCTCGGGATCGACACCCTATGGGGCGGTGACGTGATGTCCGCCTCGGGGACCGGCCGCTTCATCGCCGACTCCTGGTTCTCGGACCAGCCGCTCCCGCCGGCCTACACGCACCCGACGGCGGCTGCCGTGCGGGCCACGGGCGGCGTCGGCGCCAAGGCGCT
>DAINRN010000289.1:0-5281 GCA_036741815.1 Acidobacteriota bacterium | reverse complement strand
CAGGTCCTCGCCCCCGAAGGTCTCGCCCTCGGCGAACGGCAGCTCGAAGGCCGCGCACTTGACGTGGCTGACCAGGATCTGCAGGTTGTCGGGGTTGATCCGCCCTTCCTCCACCGGGGAGTCGAAGAAGTAGTCGGGGTTCTTGGCGATGAACTGGTTGAGCGGCGTCGAGTTCGCGACCAGCACGGCCACGGATCCGCCGGACCGCCGCCCCGCCCGCCCCGCCTGCTGCCAGGTCGAGGCCACGCTGCCCGGATACCCCAGCAGCACGGCGGCGTCGAGGCCTCCGATGTCGATCCCCAGCTCCAGGGCGTTGGTGGAGACGACGCCCAGCACCGATCCCTCGCGCAGCCCGCGCTCGATCTCCCGCCGCTTGAGCGGCAGGTAGCCGCCGCGGTACCCGCGGATGACGCCCTCGGAGCCGGGCCGCGTCTCCACGGCCTCCTTCAGGTAGGTGACCAGCACCTCGGTGGCCAGCCGCGACGGGGCAAAGACAATGGTCTGCAGGCCGCGCTCGAGGAACGAGAGGGCCACGTCCCTCGCGCAGCCCAGCGCCGAGCGGCGTATGCCGAGCTGCCGGTTCACCACCGGCGGGTTGTAGATCGCGAAGTAGCGCTCGCCCCGCGGGGCGCCGCTCTCGTCGACGAGCGTCACGTCCCCGCCCGTGACGGCGCAGGCCAGCTCGCGCGGGTTGCCGATGGTGGCGGAGGAGCAGAGGAACTGCGGGTCCGAGCCGTAGAAGCGGCAGACCCGGCGCAGCCGCCGCAGGATGTTGGCCACGTGCGAGCCATAAACGCCGCGGTGGGTGTGCAGCTCGTCCACGACCACATAGCGCAGGTTCTCGAAGAGCTTCACCCACTTGGTGTGGTGCGGGAGGATCCCCTTGTGCAGCATGTCGGGGTTGGTGACCACGATGTGGGCGCGCGCGCGGATGGCCTTGCGTGCGTCCTGCGGTGTGTCGCCGTCGTAGGTGAAGGTGCCGATGTCGGCGCCCAGGCCCTCGATGACGCCGTAGAGCTCGGCCAGCTGGTCCTGGGCCAGGGCCTTGGTGGGAAAGAGGTACAGCGCGCGGGCGTCGGGGTCCTTCAGGATGCGGTCGAGGACCGGCATGTTGTAGCAGAGGGTCTTGCCCGACGCCGTGGGCGTGACCACCACGAGGCTCTTGCCGTCGCGCGCCAGCTCGTAGGCGGCGGCCTGGTGGGTGTAGGGCCGGGTCACCCCGCGCGCCTGCAGCACCTCCTTCAGCCGCGGGTGGAGGTCGGCCGGGAAGTCCGCGTGGCGCGCGGGCTGCGCGGGGAACCGCCGCAGCGCCGCCAGCACGGGCTCCGAGCCCAGCGTCTTCTGTATCTCGAGGAGCTTGAGCGCGGACAGCAGGGCGGACTCGGTGTCTTCGCCACGGACGACCAGCTGGCTCATCCGAACCCTGTCGCTCCCTGGGCCGAAATATCGGCGGCAGCCGATCGTGGCGCGGGAGGACGCCAGGGGGGGTCCGATTCGGGTGAGAGGCTTGACCGCGGCGGCGGACCTCGCTAACGTCGAAGAAAAGAAGGGTAGCAATGCGCGGAGTTTCACGCCTCCTCTTCGTGGCGCTCGTGTTCGTTCCCTGCGCTGCCTCGCCGCAGGGCGGGAATCCCATCGGTCCGGAGTTCCGCATCAACACATACACGACGGATCCTCAGATCCGTCCGGCCGTGGCCTCGGACTCCTCCGGCAACTTCGTCGTCGTCTGGCAGAGCTTTTTCCAGGACGGCTCGTTCATCAGCGTCTTCGGCCAGCGCTATGCCAGCACCGGCGAGCCCCTCGGCCCGGAGTTCCGCGTCAACACATACACGACGGATATCCAGGCCTTTCCGGCCGTGGCCTCGGACCCGTCCGGAAACTTCGTCGTCGCCTGGCAGAGCTACTACCAGGACGGCTCGTCGTTCTACGGCGTCTACGCCCAGCGCTTCGCCAGCACCGGGGCACCACTCGGTACCGAGTTTCGCGTCAACACGTACACGACGGACTCTCAGGCTCGTCCGGCCGTGGCTTCGGACTCCTCCGGCAACTTCGTCATCGTCTGGCAGAGCTTCCCCCAGGACGGCTCAAACTACGGCGTCTTCGGCCAGCGCTACGCCAGCACCGGCGAGCCCCTCGGTCCCGAGTTCCGCGTCAACACGTACACGACGAATGGTCAGAGGGAACCTGCCGTGGCCTCGGACTCCTCCGGCAACTTCGTCGTCGTCCGGCAGAGCGACTTACAGGACGGCGAGAGCAATGGCGTCTTCGGCCAGCGCTACGCCAGCACCGGCGCGCCCCTCGGTCCCGAGTTCCGCGTCAACACACACACGACGAATTACCAGGGCCATCCGGGCATCGCCTCGGATTTCTCCGGCAACTTCGTCGTCGTCTGGGAGAGCCTCCAACAGGACGGCTCAAACTTCGGCGTCTTCGGCCAGCGCTACGACGGTACCGGCGCGCCCCTCGGTCCCGAGTTCCGCGTCAACACCTACACACCGAGTAGCCAGTACCATCCGGTGGTCGCCGCGGACTCCTCCGACAACTTCGTCGTCGTCTGGCAGAGCTTCCAGGACGGCTCGGCCACCGGCGTCTTCGGCGAGCGCTACGCCAGCACCGGCGCGCCCCTCGGTCCCGAATTCCGCGTCAACACGTACACGCCAGGTTTCCAAGACAACCAAGCCGTGGCCTCGGACTCCTCTGGCAACTTCGTCGTCATCTGGCAGGACCAATCACAGGACGGCTCCCCCGGTGTCTTCGGCCAGCGCTATCGCGCAATCGTCCCCGTCGAGCTGATGCGCTTCGGGGTCGAGTAGCCGGCGTCCCCCGGGGTCTCCGGGACCGCGTCCGATTCAGTATGATCGCGCCCGAGTGGAGAAAAGGCTCCTCGCGCCGGCCACGGCCGCGTTCCTGTATCTCGTCACGTTCCGGCACGGTGACTTCATCTACCTCTTCCACAAGGCCACCACCGGCGTGTGGGTGGACGAGGGCGCGCGCGTGGCCGCGGGCGAGAGGATGTACAGGGACTTCTCCGACGCTGTCGGCCCCGGGATCGTCCACTTCAACGCGGCTCTCGTCGGGCTGTTCGGCCAGCGGCTGGAGGCCCTCGCCTGGGCGGGGATCGCGATGGGCGTCGCGCTGGCGCTCGCGCTGCACGCGTTGACCTCGAGGGTCGCGGGCCGCGCCGCGCGGCTGCTCGTCCCCGCGCTCTTCCTGGTCCTGATCTACGGCACGGGCGCGAGCTTCGGGGGGCCGGAATGGCCGGCGCTGGGACTGGTCATGATGGGACTCCTGCCGATCATGAGGGGACCGGCTTCACTCGCACGCGTTTGTCTTGCCGGACTGGCCCTGGGACTGGCGAGCCTCTTTCAATTCGAGATGGGAGTCGGGGCGATGTTGGGAGTGGCCGCGCACCTTACCGTCGAGCGCGGGAGGGGCCGAGACGCTCTCGTGCTCGGACTCGCTTTTCTGGCCCCTCCCGCGCTTGTGATGATCCCCGCCGGCCCGTCGCGGGTCTTTTCCGCCTGGCTCTTGGAGTCCTGGCGGCAACGGGCCGGGGAGTTCCGGATCGACGTGGGCCAGGCGTGGGGCGCGCGGCTCATGGCCTGGGCCGCCGTCGTGCTCGGCGGCGCCGCCTCGGCGGTGGCGTTCCTGCGTCCCGGACGGCCGCCCGCCGAGAGCGCGGTCCGCCTCGTGGCGCTCGCGGGCCTCGGCGTGCTGCTCGCGCCGGCCGTGGCCCACGTCGACGCGCAGACCCTGACCCTCCAGGCGACGGTCCTGCTCGTCCCCCTGGCCGCGGCTCTCGAGGCCCTGGCGGTCTCGCCCCGCGCCGCCCACCGATGGGTGGCCCGGGTCGCGGCGACCGTCCTCGGCGTCGGCCTGTTGCACGGTGCCTTCGGTCTGGTGGTGTGGCGGCAGCTCACGCAGACCCAGGTGCTCCAGCGGTTCCGGGCCGGCTCGGCCTGGATCGGGGCGCCCGCCCTCGAGCTCGAATGGATCGAGCGGCGCGCGGCGGAGGGCGAGCGGCTGTTCGTGTTCCCGGCCGGCGGGATGTTCTTCTTCCTCACGCACACCCGGAACGCGACCTCGTTCCCCGCGATGGTGGAGGGCCGCTTCGGCGCGGAGGCCCAGCGTCGGGCGCTCGACGAGATCGACGCCTCCCGCCCCCGCTTCGGGGTGTGGCTGGCGGCCGAGCGCTACGCGGTCCCCGCCGGGTCCCCCACCCTGGACCCCCTCTACCAGGGGATCCTGGCGCGCTACGAGAGCGAGGAGGTCCTGCCAAACGGCACGGTCCTGCTGCGCCGCAAGGGCTCGGGGCCTTGACCGGAAAGCGAGCGCGGTGCTACCCTTCCGGCGATTTTTTCACCATCACAAACCTTGAGCGCTTCCCCGGAGCCGTCCGACCGCCCGTTGCGGCGCAACCCCCAGGTCGAGGAGGCTCCCCTGCAGGGGGAGCTGATGATCTTCGACCCCGCCAGCTCCCGGTTCTTCGTCCTGAACCGGACCATGACCTTCGTCTGGCGCCGGTGCGACGGGGCCCATGGAGTCAAGGAGATGGCGGCGGAGCTGCGCAGCGAGTTCAGCGAGGTCGACCGGGCGACGGCCGAGGGCGACCTCAAGAAGGCCCTCGGGGAGCTGGCCTCCCTGGGATTAGTGGTTGACTTGCCATAGAGCCGTTGCGTACCATTCGTGGTAACCAAAAAGGAGGCGCAGTGGCCCAGGAAACGACTCCCGTCTTTGAGCAGGTGAAGGCCGCCGAGTTGCCGCGCTACGAGGCGCCTCGCATCCAGGTGATGTCCGAGCGCGAGATCCTGAACACGTTCCAGATCACGCAGTCCATGGCCACGTGGTGGACGACCTCCTGCTGCTAGCGCACCACCAGTAAACCCTCCGCCGGTGGGTCCCAGCCTCGATCGCGTCGTCCTCGAGTGGGAGGGGACTCCTCCCCTGGCGCGCCGCCAGGCGCGCTTCCAGCTGGCGAACATCCTCCTCGACGTCGACAGCGACGATCCCGGCCTGATCGAGGAGCTCGCTTCGGTCATGGGGCGCCCGCGCGACGGCGCCACGGACGTCCCCGTCCACGCCCGCCTCCAGGCCGGCGTCCGCGCCCGTGGCGGCCCCGCCCGTTTCGGGCACCTCAAGCTCGGCCCCGCCGGGCCCGAGGCGGAGAGCGCCGCCGAGCTGATCGTCGGCCTGGGCTTCGAGGACTTCCCCTTCGAGCGGGTGGAGGGCGCGCCCGCCTGGACCAGCCTGGCCTTCCGCGGGGAGCGCGACCCCATGTTCG
>DAINRN010000288.1:0-5304 GCA_036741815.1 Acidobacteriota bacterium | reverse complement strand
CGCGCAGGGCCAGGGCGAAGGTCTGGGTGTCGGCCCCGACCTCGCGCTGGTTGATGGTGGCCACGTTGTGCGGGTGCAGGTACTCGATCGGGTCCTCGATGGTGATGATGTGGATGGCCTGCTCGCGGTTCAGCTTGTTGATGATGGCCGCGAGTGTCGTGGACTTGCCGGACCCGGTGGGGCCGGTCACCAACACGATCCCGTTGCGCTCGTTGGCGATCTCGTTGATCACGCCGGGGATGCCCAGCTCCTCGACGGTGGGGACCTTGCTGGGGATCACGCGCAGGACCACGGAATAGCTGCCGCGCTGGGCGAAGACGTTGACGCGGAAGCGCGTGCGGCGGGACAGGCTGTAGGACAGGTCGGTGGACCCCGTCCTCACCAGGCGGTCCATCGCGTCCCGCTTGCCCGCCAGCAGCCGCATGGCGATGAGCTCGGTCTGGTAGGGAAGCAGGCGCTCGATCCCGGCATAGGGCACGGTGCGGAGCTGGCCGTCCACCTCCACCTGCGGAGGCCGACCGACCGACAGGTTGAGGTCTGAAATGTTGGGCGCGGCGTCCAGCATCGTCTCGAGCAGGGGATCGAGATCGAAGTAAGGCATGGGGCTGCCTCCGAGCGCGGGGATGATACCATCCTTCGCCCGAGGCCAAGGAGACAGCGGATGCTCGAGGCCGTGGACCTCACGCGCAAGCTCCCTAAAGTCGAGTACCAGCAGACGTTCCCCGCGTTGCAGGAGCGGCTGCGCCGGCTGCAGTACGCGCTCCTGGAGGCGGAGGTCCCCACGGTGATCCTCTTCGAGGGCTGGGACGCCTCGGGGAAGGGAACCGTCATCCAGCGGCTTGCCGAGAAGCTGGACCCGCGCGCCTTCCGCGCCTGGCCGGGCGCCCCGCCCTCGGAGCTGGAGCAGCGCTACCACTGGCTGTGGCGGTACCAGGTGCGCCTCCCCGAGGACGGCCACATGGTCCTCTTCGACCACTCCTGGTACGGCCGCGTCCTCGTGGAGCGCGTGGAGAAGCTGGCCAAGAAGAAGGTGTGGCGGCAGGCCTACGACCAGATCAACGAGCTGGAGCGCTGGCTGGTGGACGACGGCCAGGTCCTCGTGAAGCTGTTCCTGCACATCTCGCGCAAGGAGCAGCGCCGCCGGCTGGAGGAGATGCAGCGCGACCCCGCGCAGCGCTGGAAGGTCCAGAGCGAGGACTGGCGCCGCAACCGCCGCTACGACCGGTGGGTGGAGGCCGTCGAGGACATGCTGGAGCGGACCGACACCCCCGCCGGCCCGTGGACGGTGGTGGAGGCCACCGACGCGCGCTGGACCCGGGTCCAGGTGTTCCAGACCATCGTGGACCGCATGGAGGAGGCGCTGCGGCGCCGCCGCGAGGCGCCGCACACAGTGAGCCGCACGCAGGCCGCGCGCGAGGCGACCCGAGGCGAGCGCGAGCACCGGGACAGGGAGGACCGGGCGCTCGTGCGGTCGGTGGCCGCCGACGCCGGGCTTCCCCTCGAGGGGCAGTAGGGAGTGCTGGAGACCGTCGACCTCGGCGTCTCACTCCCGGAGAAGGTCTACGCCCGCCGGATCGCCGCTCAGCAGCTCCGGCTCCGCGAGCTGCACTTCAAGATGTACGAGCGGCAGCTGCCCGTCCTCGCCCTCTTCGAGGGCTGGGACGCCGCGGGGAAGGGCGGCGCCATCAAGAGGATCACCGAGGCCCTGGAGCCGCGCGGCTACACCGTCTCGTCCTTCTCCGCTCCCCGCGGCGAGGAGAAGGCGCATCACTACCTCTGGCGCTTCTGGCGGGTGCTGCCGCGCGCCGGGCATCTCGGAATCTTCGACCGCTCCTACTACGGGCGGGTGCTCGTGGAGCGGGTGGAAGGCTTCTGCGCGCCAGAGGAGTGGCGGCGGGCCTACCGGGAGATCAACGAGTTCGAGGCCCACCAGGCCTCCTTCGGGATGGTCATCCGCAAGTTCTGGCTGCACATCTCCAGGGAGGAGCAGCTGCGCCGGTTCCGCGACCGGGAGCAGGACCCGTTCCGCTCCCACAAGATCGGCCCCGAGGACTGGCGGAACCGGGCCCGCTGGGACGCCTATGTCGAGGCGGTGGAGGAGATGCTGGCCCAGACCTCCACGCCCCATGCGCCGTGGACGGTGGTCGAGGCGAACGACAAGCTGCACGCGCGCGTGAAGGTGGTCGAGACGCTGGCGGACGCGGTGAAGAAGGCTCTCAAGAAGAAGTGACCGGGCCGGGGAGGCCGCGCGCCCTGCTGTTGGCGGGCACGGCCGTCTTCGTGCTCCTGATGCCCCTCCAGATCGCGGGCACGGTGCCCTGGATGCTGTCCCGGTGGCGGGTGCGGCCGCCGCTCCTGGGATGGGCCGCCCTTCGCTGGCTGGGCGCGGCCTTGATCCTGGCCGGGCTGCCGGTGCTGGCCGCGGCCATCGTCCGCTTCGTCCGCCAGGGCCGCGGGATCCCCGCGCCCGTCTTCCCGGCCCAGCATCTCGTGGTGACCGGCCTCTACCGCTACGTGCGCAACCCGATGTACGTCGCCGTCCTCTCCGTCATCGTGGGCCAGGCCCTCCTGCTCGGGAGCGAACCCGTCTTGCAATACGCGGCGGCCGTGGCTGTGGGGTTCCACCTGTTCGTTCTGCTGCACGAGGAGCCGTCGCTACGGCGGCGGTTCGGCGCGGAGTACGAGGCCTATTGCCGCGCCGTGCGCCGGTGGCGGCCGCGGCTCACGCCCTGGACGGCGCCGCCGCCGCGGTGACCGCGCGCTCGAGAGGCACGGCCCGGTCTCCGGGCACCGCCTCGCCGCGCAGCCAGGCCGCGATCGTCTCCACGGCGTCCACGATCCGCGGCCCGGGCCGGTTCAGGTAGGCGTTGCCGTCCATGTACAAGACCCGCGGGGCCAGACCTCGCAGCGTCTCCGCCACGGGCGCGGCCTCGCGGACGGTGCGCGCGAGGTCGAACCCGCACGGGGCCACCACCACCGCGTCGGGGGCGAGGGCACGGATCTCCTCCCAGGTCGCGTAGGGCGACGGCGCCCCGGCCTCGGGACCGACCGCGACGCCGCCCGCGGCGCGGATCGCGTCCGGCACCCAGTGCGCGGCCAGCATCGGCGGCGCAAGCCATTCCACGACGGCCACCCGGGGCAAGACCACCGGCGCAGGGCCGGTGGCGCCATCCAGCCTGTCGCGCAGGGAGCCGGCCACCACGCGGCCGCGCGGGCCGATGCCGCACGCATCGGCCACGGTCTCGACGTCGTGGAGGATGTCCGCCAGCCGCGACGGCTGCAGCGACACCACCCTGGCCCCGGGAGCCGTCCGGCGGAGCGAGGCCACGACCTGGTCGTAGGAAATGGCGCAGACCTCGCACGCGGCCTGGGTGACGACGACGTCGGGTGCGAGGGCCGCCAGGCGTGCCTCGTCCAGCATGTAGATGGGCAGACAGGCGGCCATGATCCGGCGCACCTCGCGGTCCAGGTCCGCGCTGGGAAGCGACGCATCGACCCGCGCCCGCGTCAGCGCCGGTAGCGCCTCCACGTCTTCCGGGAAATCGCACTCGTGCGAGCGACCCACGAGGGAGTCGCGCAGCCCCAGCGCGCAGACGATCTCCGTGGCCGCGGGCAGCAGCGACACGATCTTCACGGGCGCTCCTCGAAGTTGTAGAGGGGGTGCGGAGAGCCGGGAACCGCGTGCCCGCGTATCGCGACGTCGAAGGCCCGCGCGCACTCCTTGCTGGCCAGGACGGCGTCCGGCGGCCCGTCCGCGGCCACGCGCCCGTCGGCGAGAAGCACCATCCGCTGCGCCCAGGCGGCGGCGCGCTGCAGGTCGTGGACCACGGCCAGGACGGCCACGCCCGTGGCGCGCACCTCGTCCAGGACGCGGAAGAGCCGAAGCTGGTGACCGATGTCGAGGTGGGCCGCGGGCTCGTCCAGGAGGAGGACCTGGGGCTCCTGCGCGAGGCCCCGGGCCAGCGTGGCCAGTTGCCGCTCGCCGGCGGAGAGCGTGCCCAGCCAGCGGCGGGCCAGCGGCGCGATGCCCGCGCGCTCCAGGGCGAGCTGGACGGCGGCGCGGTCCTCGTTCAGGAGAGGGCGGAACGGCCCGCGATGGGGATAGCGTCCGAGCGCCACCCTGTCCTCCACGGCCAGCGTCGCCGGGCCTTCGTCCTCGGCCGTCACGAGCGCCATCGCCCGCGCAAGCGCGTCGCGCGACCAGGCCGTGAGCGGCCGTGCGTCGACGAGGACGACACCCTGCGCGGCGCGGAGGAGACCGGCGAGGGTCCGGAGGAGCGTCGATTTTCCCGCGGCGTTCGGGCCCACCAGGGCCACGGCCTCTCCCGCGGCCAGCGAGAGGGTGACGCCGTGCAGGACCGCATTGCGGCCGCGCGAGACGTGGACCTCGCGCGCCTCGAGCACGGCGGTCACGTCCGGCCCTCGCTGGCACGGAGCGCGAGCAGGAAGTACGGCGCGCCCACGAACGCGGTGAAGGATCCGAGGGGAAGGTCGAGGCGGTCGCTGAAGGTCCGCGCCGCCAGGTCGGCCAGGACCACGAGGACCGCTCCGCCCAGGAACGACGCCGGGATCAGGTGGCGGGCGAGGGGCCCCACGCGCGGGCGCAGGGCGTGGGGGGCCATGAGGCCGACGAAGGGGACCGATCCCGCCACGGCGGTGGCGGCGCCCGCCACGAGCGCGGAGAGCGCGAACATCGTGAGGCGCGTGGCGTGGACCGGCAGCCCGAGCGAGGCCGCCTCGTCCTGGCCCAGGGACAGCACGTCGAGCGGGCGCGAGAGCAGGGCGAGGAGGGCGACGCCGGCGAGGATGAAGAGGGCCGCGAGCTGGACGTGGGTCCAGCTCCGTCCCTCGAGCCCGCCGGCCAGCCAGAAGAGCACCGTCTTCACGCGGAACTCCTCGGTGGCGACCAGGAGCACGGAGGTCCCGGCGCTGGCGAGGGCGGAGACCGCGATCCCGGTGAGGAGGAGGCCCTGGAGCGAGGGACGCCCGCCGGCATGGGCCAGGACGTAGACGAGGACGATGGCCACCATCGCGCCGACGAAGGCGGCCAGGGGAAGGGCCAGGAAGACGTGCGCCGCCCAACCCAACCGGACGGCCAGGACCGCGCCGAAGGCGGCGCCTGCCCCCACGCCCAGCAGGCCCGAGTCCGCCATCGGGTTCCGGAAGACGGACTGGAGCGTGGATCCCACCACGGCCAGACCGCCGCCGACGAGCGCGGCGAGGAGGACCCGCGGCAGGCGCACCGACCAGAGGATGGCCGCGCCCTGCGCGTCCAGCGGAGGGCCGAGCAGGGGCAGGCCGGCG
>DAINRN010000287.1:0-5305 GCA_036741815.1 Acidobacteriota bacterium | reverse complement strand
CAAAGGCGGTGGCCGGCCGCTCGTAGACCTCGGCCGGCGTCCCCACCTGCTCGAGGCGTCCCTCCCGGAAGACGGCCAGGCGGTCGCTCAGCGCCAGGGCCTCCTCCTGGTCGTGCGTGACGTGCAGGAAGGTGATGCCGAGCCGCTCCTGGAGGGCGGTCAGCTCGAGCTGCATCTGCTGGCGGAGCTTCAGGTCCAGCGCCCCCAGCGGCTCGTCGAGGAGCAGCACGCGCGGCCGGTTCACCAGGGCGCGTGCGAGGGCCACGCGCTGTCTCTGGCCTCCCGAGAGCTCCGAAGGCCGCCGGGATCCGACTCCCGGCAGCCGTACGAGGTCGAGGGCCTCGTCCACGCGCCGCTCGCGCTCCGCGCGCGTCACTCCCCTGATCCGCAGGCCGTAACCGACGTTGCCGGCCACGGTCATGTGCGGGAACAGCGCGTAGTCCTGGAAGACGGTGTTGACGTCGCGCCCGTACGGCGGCACGCCCGCGGCGCTCTTGCCGTGGAGCTCGATCGTACCCGCGTCCGGCCGGTCGAAGCCGGCGATCAGGCGCAGGCAGGTGGTCTTGCCCGAACCGGAGGGGCCGAGCAGCGAGAAGTACTCCCCGTCGGCCACGTCGAGGCTCACGTCCCGGACCGCCGTGACGGCGCCGAAGCGCCGCGTGACGCCCCGGAGCCTGACGGCGGGCGTCAACTCAATCCCGCTCCGCTCGCCGCACCTACCTCCCCCCTATGACCGCGATGTAGCTCGTGACCCACTCGTGGTAGGGGACGCACTGCCGGCCGCCGCCGCAGTCGGCCACGGGCGTGCGCCAGAACGCGATGCGGTCGAAATTCCCGGCCCCGTTGGTCTCGCAGCCGGTCTCCCCCAGCAGGGCGTTGCCCTTGCAGGCCTCGGGCACCACCGGCACCGACCCGAACCAGGCCGCCAGGTCGCCCTGGGTCTTGGGAGACAGCGAGTGCTCCATCCACTTGTACGCGCAGTTCGGGTGCGCGGCGCTGGCGTGGAGCATCGTCGTGTCCGCCCATCCGGTGGCGCTCTCCTCGGGGATCACGCTCGCGACCGGTGCCTTCTTCGAGAGGAGGAGGTTCACCTGGAACGGCCACGAGCTGGAGGCCACGACGCCCTCGTTCACGAAATCGTCCACCTGGACGAAGGCGTCGTGCCAGTAGCGGCCCACGATCTTGCGCTGCTGGCGGAGCAGGGCCAGGGCGGCGTCGAACTGCTTGCGGTCCAGCGCGTACGGATCCTGGATCCCCAGCTCGGGCTTGTGGGCCTTGAGGTACAGCGCGGCATCCGCGATGTAGATCGCGCCGTCGAAGGCCTGCACGCGCCCCTTGTTGGGCTTCCCGTCGGGCAGCTTCATCTCCTCGAACACGACGTTCCAGCTCGTGGGAGGCTTCGCGAAGACCTTCGTGTTGTACATGAGCACGTTGGATCCCCACTGGTACGGCGCGCCGTAGTGGACGCCCTTCACGGTGTGCCACGGGGCGTCCTGGAGGCGCGGATCGATCTTGCCCCAGCTCGGGATGAGCGCCGTGTTGACGGGCTGGACGCGGCCGCCGCTGATCAACCGGAGGCTCGCGTCGCCGGAGGCCGTCACCAGGTCGAAGCCGCCCTCGTTCATGAGGGCCACCATCTCGTCGGAGGTGGCCGCGACCTTCACGTTGACCTTACAGCCGGTCTCCTTCTCGAAGCCCGTCACCCAGTCGTAGCTCTTGTCGGTCTCTCCGCGCTCGACGTATCCCGCCCAGGCCACGATGGTGACGGCGCCCTCCCCCGCTCCGACCTTGTCCAGGGGCCCGCCGCTCGGACGCGCCGCCGGCGCGGTCGTCGGCGGCGGAGCGCCCTGGCATGAGGCGAGCAAGCCGGCGAGGAAGAGAACCGCGGCGCGCGGGATGGTCATGGGCTCCTCCGGATGGTGGTGTGGCCGGAGAATAGCACGGGGGCCGGCTACTCCAGCGCGGCGATCTCCTTGATCCGCGCCTGCTGCTCGGGCGAGACCCCCGTGAACGCGATCCCGACGCCCGTGGTCGGCGACGAGGCGTCCGGGTGCCGCCACCACTGGACGCAGCCGTCCACGGTCAGCTCGGGGCCGGGCTGCCTGGAGTAGGCCAGCCGCACGCGTTGGCCCGGCGGCAGCGGCGCCTCCAGCTCCACCAGCGCCCCGAAGACGCTCAGGTTCAACAGGCGCCCCGCGTGCAGCGGCCGGTCGTCGCCGTCCCGGACGGTCACCGGCAGGGTGAGCGTGCGCCTCGGCCCGCGCTGCCGGCGCTCGGGCTCGGGAGCCCGGCCCCGCGCGTGCGCGATCAGCTCCTGGCAGGTACTCATCAGGACCGCGAGCTGGAACGGCTTGGCGATGAAGGCCGCTACGCCCTCGCGGAAGATGCGCGGCGTGATGTTGGCTTCGGACACGCCGCTCACCACCACGACCGGGGGCCGCTCCCCGAGCCGGCTCATCTGCTCCAGGACGGCCCAGCCGTCCATGGTCGGCAGGAAGAGGTCGAGCACGATGAGGTCCGCCGGGTGCCCGGCTTTCAGGTAGTCCACCGCCGCCAGGCCGTCGGCGGCCTTCTCGACCCGGAAGCCCTTGGCCTCGAAGGCGTGGCGCAGCATGACCTGCAGGTCCGGGTCGTCGTCGACGACCAGGATGGTGTCGCCGCCGCCGCTCGCGTCGGGCGCCATGCCAGCCCTAAAGGTAAGGCCAAAGCGCCCGCGGGTCCATAGGTGCTAGGGGATGACGGGAAGCACCAGGTGCGAAGGGCGCCGGGCCGAATGATGAACCTGGATTCGGGCGGCCCGGGAGACCGAGGACTCCGTCTCCAGCGCGCCGGTCTGCAGGTTGCGTGAGAAATGGGGGAAGAAGGATCCGCTGACCAGGACGCGAAGACGGTGGCCTTTTCGGAATGTGTTCCCGGTCATGAGGTTCTCGAATCGGAGGGTATAGACCCGGCCCGGGCTCAACAGCTGGCGGGCTATTCCGCCATCCCGGTAGCTCGCGCGCAGGACGTCGAGACCAGGGCTCATGAGGTTGAAGGCCGTGCCGTCCGGCGCCACGTCGAAGAGCTTGATCCAGAGGTCGGCGTCCTTCGCGTCCATCGAGACGTGCAGCTCCGCCTGGATGCGTCCCACCACACGCAGGTCCTCCTCGAGCGGCGCGGTCTCGAACACGGCCACGTCCTTTCGCTCCGGGAGCTGGCGGTAGTCGTGGGCCCCGTAATCGGCGGCGTAGGGATCCGTCACCGGCCGGGCGGGGTCGGAGACGAACGCGGTCGCCGCGGCGCCGCCCTCGCGTGGGCGCCAGTTCAGACCACCCGGACCACCCGCTGCGCCGCCGGTCATGAAGAGGGTGCGCTCGGCCGTGCCCGGGAGCGGCCAGGCATCGGCGGAGCGCCACGCGTTCTCGCCCATGACGAACGCCCGGACGGCGGGCTCGCGGTCGACGCCGTTGTCCATGCCCCGGACGTAGCGGTCCATGAAACGGAGGATCGTCTCGTCGTAGTCGATGGCGGCGCCGGGCCCGAAGGAGCGGTCGCCCGAGCGGGACTGCGTTTCCGGGGCGCCCATCGGTCCACCGTGGACCCAGGGACCGAGCAGCAGCCGCGTGCGGGCGTCCGCGGCGCCACGCCGGGCCGCGCGCAACCCGAGGAAGTTCGTGACCGCTCCCTCCGGGCCATAGGCCTCGTCGTGCCAGCCGGAAAGGTTCAATACCGCCGCGCCGACGCGGGCGTAGCGGCTCCGCAGCTCGGCCCAGTCCCACCAGGGGTCACCGGCGGGATGGGACAGCCAGACGAACAGGTACGGGGCCACGTCGCGGAACTCGTCGAGGGCGTTCAGCGGCAGGCGGGCCTGGATCGACTCGCGCATGCGGTCCCACGCCGCCCGGGCCTCCTCGGCCGTGCGGGGCCCGGCCAGCCCGCGCCGGGTGCGCACGTCGGGAGCGATGCTGTTCCAGATCCAGGCCGTCCAGGACATGTCGAAGACGCCGCCCGAGTAGAAGAAGTTGCGCGGCGTGGAAAAGGTCATGGCCGGGACCATGGCCTTGAGGTGGGGCGGCGATTCCACGGCGGCCAGCCACTGCACCGCGCCGGGGTAGGACAGCCCGAACGTGCCCACCGACCCGTCGGACCACGGCTGGACGGCCGCCCATTCGATGGTGTCGTAACCGTCGCGCCCTTCGTGGCGATAGGGCTCGAATTTCCCGTCGGACCCGTAGCGGCCGCGCACGTCCTGGACCACCACCGCGTAGCCGCGCGACGCGGCCCGGGCCACCGTCGAGCCCTCGCCCTGCGCGCCGCGCCGGTCGTAGGGCGTGCGGTAGACGAGCACCGGGAAACGGCCCTTGGCAGCGGGACGCCACACGTCGGCGCGCAGGACGACGCCGTCGCGCATGCGGACCGCCACGTCGCGATCGACGACGACCGCGGGAACGGCCAGGGAGGCGAGGACCGCGAAGGCTATCGCAGGGGACACGCGCGGTCCCGGCCGCCTACTCGGTGACGATCAACCGGCCGCGTTGCTTGTCGGCCGCGGCTCCGGTCTCCAGGCAGCAGTAGAAGGGGAAGGAGCCGGCCTTGTCGGGCGTCAGGTCCAGGGTGGTGGTCCGCCCGGGCAGCACGCGCTTCTCGATCCGCAGGTCGTCCACCGCGAAGCAGTGCTCCCCGTCGGCGGTCTTGATGGACAGCCGCACGGTCTCTCCCTTGCGCACCGCGATCTCGCGCGGCTGGAAGCCTTCCCGCGAGACCGTCACCGAGACGGCCTGGTCGGGCGCCGAAGCGGCGCCCGTCCAGCCCCCGAACAGCAACGCCGCGGCGAGGAGACCGGCGGTCATCGCGGACGTCGGTCGCGGCCGCCGCCACCGCCGCGCGAGTGGCCGAAGTCGCGGCGCTCGCCCCGGCCCTCGGGCCGGTGCGGCCGGTACTCGCCCTGCGGACGGCCCTCGCCGGAGCCGCCCTCCGGGACCGAGCCGGGCGCCGGCGCGGGCGGTCCGCCCTCGGACTCCAGGAGCGCCTTGCGCGACAGCCGGATCTTCCCCGAGGGGTCGATGTTGACGACCTTGACCAGGACCTGGTCGCCTTCCTTCACCTCGCTGCGCACGTCCTGCACGCGGTGGTGCGCCATCTCCGACACGTGCAGCAGGCCGTCGGTGCCGGGGATGATCTCCACGAAGGCGCCGAAGTCCACGATGCGGACCACCTTGCCCAGGTAGGTCTTGTTCAGCTCGGCGGTGGCCGTCAGCTCCTCGATGATGGCGATGGCCTTGCGCGCCGCGCTCTCGTCCACGGACGCGATGGACACCCGCCCGTC
>DAINRN010000286.1:0-5328 GCA_036741815.1 Acidobacteriota bacterium | reverse complement strand
AACTCCGAAGGCGTGGTCGCCCCAATGCACTGGATCTCGCCCCGCGAGAGCGCCGGCTTCAGAATATTCGCCGCGTCGAGCGAGCCCTCCGCCGATCCCGCGCCCACCAGCGTGTGCAGCTCGTCGATGAAGATCACGATGTTGTGGCTCTCCGTGAGCTCCCGCATGATGGTCTTCAGGCGCTCCTCGAACTGCCCGCGGTACTTGGTCCCGGCCACGATGAGCGAGATGTCCAGGGCCAGGATGCGCTTTTCCGCCAGGTACACGGGCACGTCGCCCTGCACGATCTTGTTGGCCAGCCCCTCCACGAGCGCGGTCTTGCCCACCCCGGGCTCGCCGATGAGCACCGGGTTGTTGCGGGTGCGGCGGCAGAGGACCTGGATGATCCGGGCCAGCTCGTCCTCACGCCCCACCAGCGGGTCCAGCGTGCCCCGGGCCGCGGCCGCGGTCAGTTCGCGCGAGAACTCGGAAAGGAGCGGGGTCTCCTTGGTCTTGCCGAGGTTGGCCTTCTCGTTCAGCAGCGAGACGATGTCCTCGCGCACCGAGTTGAGGCGCATCCCCTTCTCGCCCAGGATCCCGGCGGCCACGCTCTTCTCCTCGCGCATGAGGCCCAGCAGGATGTGCTCGGTCCCGATGTAGTTGTGGAGCATCCGCTCCGCCTCTTCCGAGGCGTAGCCCAGGACGCGCTTGCTCTCCGAGGAGAGCGGGATGTCCACCGAGGTCGAGACCTTGTCGCGATAGAGCGCGCGCCCCTCGATGTCCTTGCGGATCGACTCCATGGAGAGGTGGCTCTTGCTGAAGATGCGCGAGGTGAGGCCCTTCCCCTCGCGGATCAGGCCGAGCAGCAGGTGCTCGGTCTCGATCGAGTTGCTCCCGAGCTGGCTGGCCTCGTAGCGGGCGAAGAAGATCACCCGCCGGGCCCGCTCCGTATAGCGTTCAAACATCTGGTTTTCCGGATTCTCTAGCGGCCTGCCGCCTCTTCCCCAATCGAGCGATTCTAGCGCAAAAGCGCCGCCTCCGTGCTCCCGGCCCCGGGGCGTAAACGCCTCAAAATGGAGCATTCCCCTCGGACAAGACCATGCTGCCCGAGGGTGTGTCGCGCTCCCTTCCGACCTGGCCTAAGATCGGCGCGTGCGGGCGCCAGGCCGACCCGTCGCCGTGACCTTCGCCCTTACCGCTCTGACCTTCGCCGGCGGAAGCCTCGCGGCGCTCGGCGCTCCCTCGACCGCGCAGGAGCGGTCCAGCGGCCAGGCCGCCGTATCGGACGCGCGCGACGAGACGGTCCGGAGGCTGATCGGCCGGCTGGATCTCGAGAGATACAAGGCCACCATCAAGGGCCTCGCGCAGTTCGGCGACCGGCGGCAGGGAACGGAGCGCAACCGCAAGGCCGTCGACTGGATCGAGGCGCAGCTCCAGAGCTACGGCTGCCCGACGGAGCGCGTGAGGTACGTCTACGACCGGCCGCCCCGGCCCGCGGGCCCGCAAGAGGCGGCGGCCGGGCAGCCGCCTTTCGAGCCGGTCATCGCGAGCGGTGAGGTGCGGCTCGGGCCCGGCGGCTCGCGCTATCGCGGCATCCAGAGCCGGACGGGCGTCAACACGGACCCGGAGGCCCAGCCCGACGCCCGGCTGCGCGAGCTGAACCGGGAGCCCGCGACGAACGGGCCGCGCGAACAGGTCTACTGCACGAAGGTCGGCGCCACGCGGCCGCAGGAGATGTACATCATCGGCGCCCACATGGACGGCCACGGCTGGGGCGAGGCGGCCAACGACGACGGCTCGGGCACGGCACTGGTCATGGAGCTGGCCCGCATCTTCAGCATGCCGGACGTGCGGACGGACCGCTCGATCCGCTTCGCGCTGTGGAACAACGAGGAGACGGGCCTCGACGGCGCGCGCGCCTACGTCGAGCAGCATGCGGGCCTGCAGGGCAAGGAGGACCCTCCGGGATCGGGCCGCTACCCGGAGCCCCGGTGGCTGGCCATGGTCCAGCACGACATGATGCTCTGGGACCACGGCATGCCGCGCGCGGACGGGAGCTGGAGCCCGGAGCAGCGGCCCGAGGCGGACGTCAACATCGAGTTCCAGGGCGCGGCCCAGCGCGCGGACGAGGCCATGAAGCTGGCCTTCTTCTTCCGGACGGCCAACGAGAAGTTCGCGAGCGACTATCCGGCCGCGGTCGGCTCGCACATGACCAACACCGACTCCACGCCCTTCATGGACTTCGTCCCCGCGCTCAGCCTCCGCGAGAACGAGCGCGGCATGCACACGGGCGCCGGCTGGAACCCCACCTGGCACCAGCCGATCGACGTGTACCAGACCTTCTCCGACAAGGACTTCAGGCTGGGTTTGAACGCGGCCCAGACGACGGGCGGCGCGGTCGCCCTGCTGGCGGGTGCGACGCTCGTGGATTGAGGAAGGTCCCGATTCGCCCGCGCTTCAGCTCGCTGCCGGAGGCGCGGCGTCCGCCCACGCGTTGACGGCGCGCAGGACTCCGGCGTCGAGCCGCAGCGTCCGGTCGCAGGCCGAGGCCAGCCGCTCGTTGTGGGTCACCACCACGACCGTGATCCCCTTCTCCCGGTTGAGGCTGCGGACGAGGGCGTGCAGGCGGTCGCCCGTCTCCCGGTCCAGGTTGCCCGTCGGCTCGTCCGCAAAGAGCACGCGGGGCGAGCAGGCCAGCGCCCGGGCCACGGCCACGCGCTGCTGCTCCCCGCCGGAGAGCGCCCCGGGCCGGTGGTGCAGCCGGTGCCCGAGGTCCAGCTCCTCCAACAGACGGGCGGCCGCCGCCCGGGCCTGCGCGCCCGGCAGGCGAGCGATGAGCAGCGGCATGGCCACGTTCTCGAGCGCGGTGAACTCCGGCAGCAGGTGGTGGAACTGGAAGACGAAGCCCATGGTCCGGTTGCGGAAGGCGCGCAGCCGGGCCTCCGGCAGGCGCAGCACGTCCTCGCCCGCCACCGTGATCGAGCCCTGCTCGGGCCGGTCCAGCGTCCCCAGCACGTGCAGCAGCGTGGACTTGCCCACGCCCGAGGCCCCGGTGATGGCCAGCATCTCCCCCGCGGGCACGTCGAGGTCGAGGCCGCTCAGGACGGGCACGTACCCCGCCGCCGTCCGGTAGCCCTTGACGATCCCGCGGGCGACGATGAGCGGATCGCTCACTCGTACCTCAGCGCCTCGGCGGGGTCCAGGCGCGCCGCGCCGCGAGCGGGATGGATGGTGGCCAGGAAGCAGATGAGCACCGCGCCGCCGACCACGAGGGCGGCGTCGGAGGGCAGGAGCTTGAAGGGGACGTAGGCGATCTGGTAGACGTCCACCGGCACGCGGATCAACCGGTAGGTGTCCAGGATCCGGCAGGCGCCCCAGCCGAGCGTCGCCCCCGCCAGCGTGCCCAGCGCGCCGATCACCGTTCCCTGCAGCATGAAGATGCGGGAGATGGCGCCGCGCGAGGCCCCCATCGAGACGAGGATCGCGATGTCCTTGTGCTTCTCCATGACCATCAGGATGAGGGTGGCCACGATGTTCAGGGCCGCCACCATCACGATGAGGCCGATGGTGATGCCGATGGCGGTCTTCTCCAGCCAGAGGGCGGAGAACAGGCTCTGGTTCATCTGGATCCAGTCCGAGGTGAGGTACCCGTCGCCCAGCACCTTGAG
This sequence comes from Acidobacteriota bacterium, assembly GCA_036741815.1. Classification (GTDB taxonomy): domain Bacteria; phylum Acidobacteriota; class Vicinamibacteria; order Fen-336; family Fen-336; genus DAINRN01. The sequence continues at coordinate 1,681 of DAINRN010000286.1, read as the reverse complement.
GATCCCGTCGGCGGCCTCCCGCACCGCGTACATGTCGTCGATCTTGACCTCCACGAGCGAGGCCCGGTCGCCCTGCCCGAAGAGGCGCTGCGCCGCGGCCAGGGAGAGGTAGGCCCATTGCGCGTCGAACTCGTAGAGGCCGCTGTGCACGGTGCCCCCCACGCGGAACTTGGCCACGCGCGGGAGCACGCCCATCGGCGACAGCCGTCCTTCGGGCGAGGTCACGGTGACCACGTCGCCCACGCTCACCCCCAGCGCGTTGGCCAGGTCACGGCCGAGCAGGATGGGGGCCATGCCCTCTCCCCCGCCCGCCAGGACGTCGAGCGTGCCTTCCTCGACCTGGTCGCCCAGCTCGGTGACGGTGCGCTCCTGCGCGGGCACGATCCCCTTCAGCGTCGCCACCGCCGAGGCCGTCCCGCTGGTCAGCAGCCCCTTGCCGTAGAGGGCGGGCGCCGCGCCCTGGACGCGCGGCGCCTTGCGCACCCGCTCCACCACCTCGCGGTAGTCGTCGAAGGTGCCGCTGCCGCTCTTGAAGACGCTGAGGTGGGCCGTGGCCCCGAGGATGCGCGACCGGATCTCGCGCTGCAGGCCGGTCATCAGGCCGAGCGCGACCATGAGGGCCATCACTCCCACCACCACCCCCAGGACGGAGATCGAGGAGATGACCGAGATGAAGGCCTGCTTGCGGCGGGCGGTCAGGTAGCGCAGCGCGACCTGCAACTCGAAGGGCATCAGGTCAGCGCCGTCCCCCCTCGGGCCGCATGTGCGGGAAGAGGATCACGTCGCGGATCGAAGGCGAGCCCGTGAGGATCATGGCCAGGCGGTCGATGCCCACCCCGCAGCCTCCCGTGGGCGGCAGGCCGTGCCCCAGGGCCCGGATATAGTCGTCGTCCATGACGTGGGCCTCGAGGTCGCCGCGCTCGCGCTGCTCGAGCTGCTCCACGAAACGGTCGCGCTGCTCCAGCGGGTCGTTCAGCTCCGAGAACCCGTTGGCCACCTCCATGCCCGCGATGAAGAGCTCGAAGCGGTCCGCCACGCGGGGGTCTCCCTCCTTCTTCTTGGCCAGGGGCGAGACCTCGACCGGGTAGTCCACGATGAAGGTCGGCTCCCAGATGATTGGCTGCACGAGCGTATCGAAGAGATGCGGCATCCTCGCGTGCGGGGGCAGCGCCGCGAAGGGCTTCGCGCTCGAGGCGAGGGCGAAGGCCTCGGCGCGGGGCGAGCCGGGGACGAGGCGGGCAGGGCGGGGACCTGCTTCCACCCAGCGCAGGATCGCCTCCGGATCCTCGAGCGCGCCCCTCTCCAGGCCCCAACCCTCCCGCTCCCCCACCTCCGCGACGGCGTCCTGCATCCGGACGGTTTTGAAGGGCGCGGCGATCGAGAGCGGCCGCTCCTCGTTGGTCGTCCGGTCGAGATAGGTCGCCGGCTTCCCCTGCCACACCCGCGCCGCCGCGCTCGCGATCAGCTCCTCCGTGATGGCCATGACGTCGCGGCAGTCGAAGTACGCCGTGTAGAACTCCAGCATGGTGAACTCGGGGTTGTGCATGGAGGAGACGCCTTCGTTGCGGAAGTTGCGGTTGATCTCGTAGACCTTCTCCATCCCGCCCGCCACCAGGCGCTTCAGGTACAGCTCGGGCGCGATGCGGAGGAAGAGGTCCATCCCCAGGGCGTTGTGGTGGGT
>DAINRN010000285.1:0-5351 GCA_036741815.1 Acidobacteriota bacterium | reverse complement strand
ATCCCCTGGGCCTACGGCGAGATCGTCCGGAAGCTGGCCGCGGGCGAGACGGTGCGCATCCTCGTGGGCTCGAAGGCCCGCGAGGAGAACGCGCGCCGGGTCCTGGAAAGGGTCGGGGCCGACGCCGCGCACGTCGAATTCTTCCGCTTCCCGACCGACCGGGGCTGGACCCGCGACTTCGGGCCCATCTTTGTCCGGCGCGGCGGCAAGGTGCCTGAGGTCAGGGTCGCGCGCTTCCGCTTCAACGCGTGGGCCAAGTACCCGGACTGGAGGAGGGACGACCGGGTGCCGGAGCGCGCCGCGGCCGCGCTCGGCCTCCGCCTCCTGCGCGTGTCGTGCCGCGGGCGTCCCGTCGTCCTCGAGGGCGGCAGCATCGACGTCAACGGCCGCGGCACGCTGCTCACGACCGAAGAGTGCCTGCTGGACGAAGGGCAGCAGGCCCGCAACCCCGGGCTGTCGCGACGCGACCTCGAGGAGACGCTCCAGGCCGCCCTGGGCGTCACCAACGTCCTGTGGCTCGGACGCGGCATCGCCGGGGACGACACCCACGGCCACGTGGACGACATCTGCCGCTTCGTGGGCCCGAGGACCGTGGTCGTAGCCCGGGAGAGGAACCGCAGCGATACCAACCACCGTCCCCTCGAGGAGAACCGTGAGCGCCTGCGGGGGATGCGGCTCGAGGACGGCTCGAGGCTCGAGGTCGTCCCGCTGCCGATGCCGGCGCCACTCGTGTTCGACGGCCAGCGGCTGCCCGCCAGCTACGCGAACTTCTACATCGCGAACGCGGCGGTCCTGGTGCCGACCTTCAACGACCCCGCCGACGCCACCGCCCTCGGCATCCTGGGCGAGCTGTTCAGGGACCGGCCCGTCGTCGGCATCCACGCCGTGGATCTCGTCTGGGGGCTCGGCACCATCCACTGCCTCACCCAGCAGCAGCCCGCGCGGCTTATCTGAGCAAGGGGGTGCTGCGTCGCACCCCCTTGAACCCCCGCTCACTCCGCGCGAGTGAATCGCGCTTCGTTCGCCGCTCTTGCGGGGGTCTGTTGCAGCAGCTTTTCCTGGGCCGCGTCGTGCTCGTAGACGTCGGGGAAGAAGCGGGTGACGCCGTCGGCGTCCGTCCACACCGTCAAGTACGTGATGAAGACGGGCAGGGGCTCGGGCAGGGGCACGTGGCGCTCGTCGCCCGCGGCCATGGCCGACCGGATGCGGGCCGGCGTCCACTCGGGCGCGCCGGCGAGGACGAAGCGGGCCAGGTCGAAGGGCCGCTCCACGCGCACGCATCCGTGGCTCCGGTCGCGCCGCGCCTGCGCAAAAAGTGGGCGTTCGGGCGTGTCGTGGAGGTAGACGCCGAACGGGTTGGGCAGGAGGAACTTGACCAGCCCGAGGGCGTTGCCCGGTCCCGGCCGCTGCCGGAGCTGTGTGCCGCCGTCGCCCCGCACCAGCACCATGTTCATCCGGCGGAGGTAGCCGCGGTCGCGGCGGACGGCGGGCATGATCTCGTCCTCGACGATGGAGGTCGGGACGTCCCAGTAGGGGCGGAACACCACGTGGGTCATGGGCCGGCCGAAGACGGGCGTCGGCGTGCGGGCGGCGTTGCCCGTCACCACGCGCATGCGCAGGACGTCCCGCCCGCCGTCGAATGCGTGCAGCTCGAAGCCCGCGATGTTCACGAGCACGAAGCGGTCCCCCAGGGCCGGGGCCAGCCACCGCCACCGCTCCAGGTTCAGCTCGATCTGGCGGATGCGGCCCTCGACGGGCACGTTCAGGGCCTCCACGGTGGCCTTGTCCAGGATGCCGTCGGCCTTGAGGCCGTGGCGGGCCTCGAACCGCTTCAAGGCCGAGGCCACGGCGGCGTCGAAAAGATCGGCTCGGCTTGCGGGAACCGTCGCACTCAGGTCGCCCTCGGCCAGCAACCGCGCGCGCAGGACGGCGACGTCGCCCGCTCGCCGTCCCCGCAGCGCGGGCCGGGCCACGAGCGTCGTCGGCCATCCGCCGTGCTCGGCGATGCCGCGGTAACGCTCCAGGGCCTCGCGCAGGGCCGCGTACTCCGCCTGCCGCGGCAGCAGGGCCCCGAGCGTCTTCTCCACGTCCCCGGAGTCCACCGCCTCGCGCAGCAGGGCGGCGGCATCGGCCGCGTGCGGGCGCTGCGCCCAGTACGGGTTGACGGCCGCGGGGTCGAGCCGTCCCTGGGCCACGTCCGCGGCGTAGCGGAGGAACGCGTCGGTCAACCGCAGGTCTATCGTGCCGGCATCGGCGGCCACGGCATCGTCGAGGGCAGGATTCCCATAGCGCGCGCTCGGCAGGCCCTCGGCATCGGCGTCGCGCAGCACGCGAACGAGGGCCTCACCCTGGCCGGACAGCCGGTCACCCCTGGTCCAGGCGGGCCGATAGCCTCGCGATGCGTAGAAGCGCAGCAAGGCCTCGGCCCGGCCGGCGTCCTCTCGCCCGAGGCGGGCGGCGAACGCGACGGCATCCACCGGACGCTCGTCATCGTCGGCGCGGAGGTCCGACGCCGACACGAGCACCGCCGAAATGACCGCCAGCGACAGGGTGCGGAGGGAACGCCTGGTCATCTCCGAGGCGGTTCTGCAAAGCGCGTGCCGCGACACGCCGGTTAACGGGGGTCCGGGGGCGGGATCGTGATCGTGGACGCGGGCCTGGGCTGCGCGAAGGCGGCCCGCAGCATGGTCAGCGCGGTATAGACGACAACGACGATGACCAGCCAGCGCACCGCGCCGAGGGGCAGCGACTTCACGATGTACGCGGCCAGCAGCACCCCGGGCACACCGCCCAGGGCCAGCCCCAGCGCCGGCCGCAGGCTATAGGCGTCCTTGCGGATGAACCTCATGCTCCCCACCGGCATGAGGAAGGCGCAGGAGCCCATCATGATCGGGAAGGCGACCTTGGGGCTCATGCCGAGGAGGCTGACCAGGATCATGCAGGGGGCGTAGAGGCCGATGCCCAGGGTCATGAGCGCGCCGAGGACGAAGTTGCCGCCCACCCCGACGCCCAGCCGCGCGCCGTCGACGCCGATGGCCTCGCCGCCCAGCCGGGCAAGGATGCCGAGCTGGGTCGCGAGCATGAGGCTGGCGGCGACCAGCAGCGCCACGCCCATCCCGATCTGGACCTTGCGGCGCGACCAGCTCGCGACGATCCCGGCCCCCAACCAGGCCCCGGCCACCGAGGCCGCGATCATGGCCGCGAGCGTCGTCATGTCGGCGGTCACGATCGAGATGTAGATGAAGGCCTGGACCACCGTGGGCGCCGTGTGCCCCACGTTCAGGGTGCCGGGGATCAGCCGGTCGGGCACCACGCCCTTCAGCCGGAACATCGAGGTGGTGGTGGCGAAGGATCCGATGCCCAGGGTGTCGAAGAAGTTCGTGATGAAGCCGATGGCGATGTGCAGCGGCGTGGGCGCTCCCCGCTCCACGGCGGGGTCGTCCTCGGGCAGGCGCCGCCGCGCGCGGCCCAGGAACACCACCCAGGCCGCGACATAGACCACGAAGATGATCCAGAGGGCGACGAAGAGGATCGCCTTGGGGCTCATCGCTTCTCCCCTCCGCAATCCGCGCAGGGGCACAGACCGCGCAGGAGTCGGAAGCTGTAGATCCCGGTGCTGTGGCCGTCCGCCCAGGTGGGGGCCAGCGCGTAGTTGCCGACGCCCTCCAGGTGGACCAAGTCGTGCCCCTCGAGGTCGAGGTATCGCGCGTTGGGCGCGTGTCCCTGGCACCCCGCGCAGGGGCACCAGCTGCGCAGGTAATCGAGCGGGTACACCGAGATGTGACCGTCGTCCCAGGAGACCACCAGCCGGCGCGCCCCCTTCTCGTGCCTGACCTCGAGGGGCTCCGGGTAGGGAGGGACGGCGGTCACGGCGACGATGGTCCGCCCCCGAACTCGATGTCCGAGATCCTCCAGCCGCCCGGCTCCTTGACGAGCCGGTAGGTCACCATCTCCCGCGTGCCCGAGGTCGAGGTGAGCACGCCGGACACCTGCCCGCGGTCGTTCTCGATCGAACGCTTCCAGAACGTGGAGTCGCCGTTGTCGCGCAGGGCGGCGTGGCGGGAGACGAGGACCTCGAACTCCTCGCGCGAGACGCGGGCCTTGTAGTCTTCGCTGAAGCGCCCGTAGGCGGCGTCGTTGTTCCCCGCCTTCAGGTCCGCGAGCTGGCCGTGCACCGCGGCCACGGCGTCGGCGCTCATGTGGAACGCGGCGCCGCCGATGACGGCCACGAGCGCGATCACGAGCAGCAGGCACCCGCAGCAGCCAGTGGCGACCCAGAAGACCGGGCTCTTGCCCTTCCTGGGCGGGGGTGGCGTGGGGGCCATCGACTCGGAAGGGAGCGCCGGGGGCCGCGAGGCGGGCCGGACCGCCGCCGGGGGACGGGGCGGCGCCGTCACGCGCGCGGGTATCGAGCCCGGGGGCAGCGAACCCGTGGGGGGCACGGCCGCGCGCGCGGGCGTGGGCGGCGGCGGAGGCGGCGGCGGAGGCGGCGCCGCGGGCCGGGGCGGCGGCGGAGTGGGCGCGGTGTGTACCACCGTGGCCTCGGGGGCCTCCGTCAGGATGGTGGCCTCGGCCGCCTCTTCGCCCTCCATCTCGACGCGGAACGCCACGCTCCCGAAGCGCAGCTCCTGGCCGGAGCGCAGGGGCGTCTCCGTGACGCGCTGGGAGTCCACGAACGTGCCGTTGGCGCTGCCCTGGTCCACCACCGACCAGAGGCGTCCGCGCCTCTCCAGCCGCGCGTGCTTGCGCGAGACGGATCCGTCCGTGAGGACCACGTCGCAGGTGGGCTCGCGCCCGACGAGCACCTGGTCCTGGCTGACCTCGATGGGCGCACCCGAGGCGGGGACGAGACGCAGTGCTGTCATGGTGAGGCTGGATACTAAGGGCCGCCGCGGGGCGTCGTCAACCGCTTTGACGGGCGCGGCCGGGTTATCCTCGAACGAGGAAGAGGGAGGTTCTCATGATGAAGCGCGCCTGGCTGGCGGCTGTGACCGTGGCCGCCCTGGCCGTCCCCGCCTTCACCGCGGAGGAGACCGTCACGTTCCCGAGCGGCCCCGAGAAGGCCACCGGCCTGCTCGTGACGCCCGCCGGCAAGGGTCCGTTCCCCGCGTTGATCGTGATCCAGGAGTGGTGGGGCCTCGACGAATGGGTGAAGGGCCAGGCCCGAGCCCTGGGCGCGGAAGGCTACGCCGCCCTGGCCGTGGACCTCTACCACGGCAAGGTCACCTCCAATCCCGACGAGGCCCACCAGCTCATGAACGGGCTCCCGCCCGACCGCGCCATGCGCGACCTGAAGGCCGCGTTCGCCTATCTCAAGGGCCGCGCGGACGTGAACAAGGAACGCATCGGGT
>DAINRN010000284.1:0-5371 GCA_036741815.1 Acidobacteriota bacterium | reverse complement strand
GGGCGCCCTCTCTCCGATCGGGTTCGCGTGGCCGCCTTCCCCGGGCCCGCCACGGAAGAGATCCGCGTCACGACGACGACCGCCGCCCCCGAGATGGTCCCGGCCGAGTCGAAGCCGGTATCGCTCGGGCAGCTCGTCCTCTCCGTACCCGACGGCGTCACGGTGACGGGCCGAGGCCGCGTCTATTACACGGGGACCACGCCGCTCGGCCTGCCCGATCCCGCAGTGACGGTCACGGTGCGCTATCCGCCGTGGAGCTACCGGGACGAGTGGGACCTCGTGGGCGACGTCCTTGCCGAGCTGGACCCGAGCGCGGCGGCGCGGCGCCTCGGCGAGCTGCGCGACGCGGCCTGCGCGCCCGCGCCCTCTACCGAGTGCGCGTCCGAGCCGCTCGCCGCGAGCGTGGCCGGGCGCCTCGCGAATCCCGTCGAGCGATGGGACACGGCGCGCGAGCTGGAGGAGGGCAACCGGCCCTTCGCCCGTTTCGTCCGGCTCTTCGCGCGGGACTTGAGGTGGGACGGCCGGGTCAGCAACGACGAGCGCGACTTGCTGAAGAAGCTGCTGACGCCGGTGTCGCCGCCTCACTGAGCGGGTTGGGATCTCGGAGGGATCGAACATGCGCTTCACCCGAGGTTGCGGGGCCCTTCTCACGATCGCCCTGCTCGTGCTGCTCTGGCCCTGGCCCGCCGCCTCCCAGTCCAGGATCGCGGTCTACAAGCTCGCGCCGGACTCCCCGCTGGCGACGGACGGCTTCGCCATCTACGGAGTCGCCGACGACCGGCGGACGCTGCTGACGAGCTCGAGCGGGGCGGACTGGACGGTCGTCCGCGTGCGGCCGGCCCCGAGGCGGATCAGCGGTATCGCCTGGAGCCGGGGAAGCCTGTACCTCTCCGACGAGCTCTCGGGCTCCGTGCTCCGCCTGCGCATGGCCGGCCAGTCGAACGCGCAGTTCGAGTACAACCGCGCCCCGACGGCCGCGTCGACGGAGGTCATGCACCAGGGCGCGCCCTTCCTCAAGCCCCAGGACCTCGCGTGTACCGGGAGCGCGGTGCTTGTCGCCGATCCCGCGGCCCACACCGTGTTCCGGCTGGATACGAACGAAAAGACGGTCGAGACCCTGCTCCGCGGGCTTCCGCCCGGCGAGATCCAGCTCGCCGCAGACCGCGAGGCTGTGGTGGTCGCCTCGCCCGAGACGGGCGAGATCCGGCAGCCAGCTCCCTTCGAAGGCCCGTTCTCGCAGAAGGCGCCGGCACCCTACGAGTTCTCGGTGTGGCGTACACGCATCCCGGGCAGCGACCCCGTCCGCGTCGCCGGCGGCCCCGCAGGCAGCGTGCCCCGGCGGCTGTCTCCGACCGTCCAGAGGCCCACCGCTCCTCTCCTGGCCCGCGGGAGCCTGTATCTCGTCGATGCCGCGACCGGTGCGATCTACGCGACGCCTCGCCAGAAGGCCCGACCGACGCAGGTGGTCCCCGCGACGGCGGTCAAACGGCCCACCCGCCTGCTCGCGATCGGAGAATCGCTCCTCGTCCTCAACGCCGAGCAGGGCGTCCTCGTCCGTTGGCCGCTGTCCGTCCCCACGGAGATCGACCTCGGTCAGGACCCGGCCGCGGCACTCGATGCCCTCTACCGTGCCCTCTTCGAGCGGCGGCTCCTGCCCACGCAGCGCGCGGCCTGGCGCGGCTCGCTCGACGAAACGCTGCGCCAGGAAGGCGTCTGGGAAGGCTCGCCCAGCCAGCCCCTCGCGTCCGCGCTGTGCAGCCTGAACCCTTCGGTGTGCGTGCAGGGTCAATGGCGGTTGCCCGCGACGGCACCCGCCATTCTCGTCCCGGACGTTCCGATCGAGCGTGTCATGGACCTGGCCACCGCAGAGGTCCAGGAGCTCGGCGAGGGAACGCTCGGCGACGAGGTCGACCGGCGGGTGGTGACGCCGACCTTCTTCGAATACCGCCAGGGCTCGGAGTTGTGGGACCTCAACGCCAACCGTCTGATGGCCTTGCAGAAGACCTCCGGCGAGAAGCGATGGGGGCCCTACGACGCCCAGACCATCCGCACGCGGAAGCGGAGCGACTTCCCTCCCGGGTTCAGCCTGACGCTGCCCACGGAGAAACAGCGGGCCCTGGTGGCCCTGCCCCGGGCACTCTTGCGGGAGGACCATTGGCTCTCCGAGATCCGCTTGATCTCACCCGGCTTCAACTGGGTGCCCCTGGAGGAGGTGGACGCGAAGGGCGCCTTTCAGCCTCCGCCCCCGCCCACTCCGGCGCCCGTCGCCTGTGACATGGCGGCACTCCAGACCGAGCACGACGCCCTGGCGAAGACGATCCACTACAAGCTCCCGCAGAACCTCTTGCCCGTAAAGGTGGGGGTCGTCGAGAAATCGGGCATCGACGTCCAGCACCCCGCCTTCGGCGGACCGACCCAGGCCTTCACGTACATCTCGACGCCTCCCAGCCCCGCGCCGCCGCCCACCACGCCGCCCACCTGCCGCGCGGCCACGGAAGACGACCACGGCACAGCGGTGGCCGGCCTCATCGCCAGCCGAGATGCGCAGCTGGCAGGCTTCGCGCCGAACGTCCTCGTGGTGCCCGTCCGCAGCACGGACGACGACGTCGGCGACGACCTCCTGGCCGCGTTCCGCGACCGCAAGGCCCACATCTTCAACTTGAGCTTCCATTTCGAAAGCAAGCTGGTCAGCAACATCCGGCAGAAGATCCGGGAGCTCCCCGCGCTTTTCGTGGTCGCGGCGGGCAACGACCCCACCAACAAGGTGCCGATCTGCGAGAGCGTCTCCCCGTATCCCGCGTATCCGGTCTGCGAGGGCTATCGCAACAACGTCCTCGTGGTGGCGGCCACGAACGCCCAGGGCGATGCGCTCATCGAGAAGACCAACGCGCCCGATCCGCCCATGCCCGGCTCGAACTGGAACGATCGGCTCGTGCAGATCGCTGCCCCCGGCATCGGTTACCACGCACCCGTCCGCAACAACGGGTATGCCTCGGTCCGCGGAACGTCCTTCGCGGCTCCCCTGGTAACGGCCACGGCCGCGCTGCTCTACGCCCAGGGCGTCACCGATCCCTGGTTGATCAAGCAACGCATCATCGCCACCGCCGACCAGAAGGACAACCTGCTCACGAAGGTCTTCGGCGCCGGCCTGCTCAACGTCGAGCGCGCGGTGACCACGCCCGAGCACGCCGTCCTGGTCAAGGGCGCGACGTCCAAGAGGGTGGACCTGCAACTGCTCCCTGCGAACCCGGCGGACCCCACACAGCAGTCCGACGTCATCTCCATCAAGTGGTCGGGGGGATCGCGCACCCTTCCCCTCGCCAACGTGCGGCGCCTCACCAAGAGTTCCACGGGGCAGACCTACCGGATCGTCTTCCTCGACGACGTCACCGACACGCTGGTCGTCCAGGAGATCGCCCTGGCCTCCTGGCCCTTCAAGTACCAGAACGTCAACCCGGCCGGGGCGCCCATCGCCGGCATCGTTTCGGATCAGCTCGAGAACTACGACGACTACGTCGGCCCCATACGCTGAGGGGCGAGGAGGTTCCATGTCCCGGATGACGGCGGCCAGCGTGGCGTTCGGCCTCCTGGTCGGGGCGATCGCCGCGTGTCCCGCGGCGGCGCAATCGCTCCAGATCGAGCCGGAGAAGGTCTTCTACACCGACATGAAGGTCGCCGCGGTGGGACCGTTCGTGTCCTCGCCCACCGCGACCACCGGTGTTCTCTGGTCGCGTAAGGTCGCGCATCCGACGGCCGTGCCCGCGGTCCGCGTGCACGTCCAGGTGCGCCAGGGCCGGCCGGCCGCGGACTGGCGGATCCGCATCCTGGACCTCTCGGGCGACGAGGTGGAATCGTTCACGGGCGGATCCCCGGTCCTGGCCCCGGGCGAGTTCTGGAGCCGGGAGGTGCCGGGACGCGGAGCGGAGGTCGAGCTCATATCCGACACGACCGCCCAGGGCCTGGAGATCGTCGTGGACCAGTACGCGTACCGCGTGATCTCGCCCATCCCCTCGAGCATCAGCGGCCTCGACCAGCGCATACCCATACGGAGGGCCCCGCAAGACGTCCGCGGGTGGGCTCCACCCATCGCCCGGATCCTCTTCATCTCGGGCGGGGAGCAGTACGTCTGCACGGGCTTTCTTGTCGCCCCCGACCTGCTGCTGACCAACGACCATTGCCTAGGCAACGCCGCGGCCGCGCTCTCGGCGCTGATCGAGTTCGGCTTCGACAGCCTCGACGCCACGCCCACCACCTTCCGCGTCTCCCGGTTGGAGGCGGCGAGCGCGCCGCTGGACTACGCGCTAGTCCGGCTGAGCCACGCCCCCACCGGTTTCGGGCTGGCGGCGCTGGCCGCAGCGCCCGCCGCCGAGGACCAGGCCCTGGTCGTGATCGAGCATCCCGCGGGCGAGTACAAGCAGGCCTCGATCGACGACTGCAAGGTGCGCCATGCCTCGCGCCCCGGCACCGAAGGGGGCGCCACCGACTTCGGGCACCTCTGCGACACGCTCGGGGGCAGCTCCGGCTCGCCCGTCCTGGACCGCGCGACGGGCCGCGTGGTCGGCCTCCACCACTGGGGCATCCCCACCGGCAGCACGGAGCCCGTCAACCAGGGCGTCCACATCGGCCAGGTCCTCGCGGACCTGCGCACGAAAGCGCCCGCGGTCTACGCGGAGGTCATGGGGAACAACCCGTGACGAGGGCCACGACCGCGAGGACGGTGATCGGCGCCGCTGCCCTGCTCGGCGTGCTTGGGTGCGGTGCGCCCGGCTCGCCGCCGCCACAGTCGCCGGCCCCGACCCCGGACCCGTCCATGGCGCGCAACGGGCTGGAGGGCGAGGACCAGGCCCGCTTCTACCACCTGGCCGAGGGCAGCGAGGTCTACCCGGTCACCTGGTTCCGCGCGCTCAACGACAGCGTCACCAAGCGGCCGTTCGCGGAAGGCCTGCAGCGCTACGGCCTGATCCCCGACGCGGCGGGGCCTCACAACCCCCAGGGCTTCCCCATCGGGATCACCGCCGAGCCCGCGCGGGACCTGCGCTTTGCCCGAACGGTGATGGTGGGCGTCAACTGCGCCGCCTGCCACGTGTCGGAGCTGACGCGGAACGGCCTCACCGTCGTCCGCATCGACGGCGCGCCCAACCTGTTCGACCTCAGCCGCTTCTACGGGGACCTCGCCCGGTCCACCGTGGCCACATTCACCGACATCGGCGAGCTGTGGGCGTTCCTCGGGCGGCTGCGGAAGGGAGGCGGCCAGGAAGAAGTGGGGACGGCCGAGCCCACCGCCGCCCTGTCCCGGGCCTACCCCGCCTTCGAGGCGATGCGGAACGCGACGGGCCCCGACAAGGCGCTCGCCGCGGAGCTCGAGGCCCTT
>DAINRN010000283.1:4827-5372 GCA_036741815.1 Acidobacteriota bacterium | reverse complement strand
TGCCCTCGCCCTCGGCTCCGTGGCGGCGGCGATCCTGATCGCCGGCGGCTTTTCCGTCGGCGTCGCTGTTGCCGCCTGGACCCTCCTGGCGCTGAAGGCCGTGGCGTCGGTGCTCTATGTGCGCGTGCGGCTGCGCCTGGACCGGGGCCTGGGGCCCGCCCTCGCACCGCCGCTCGTCGCCCATGGCCTCGCGGTGCTGGTGGCGGGACTGCTCGCCGGCATCGGCCATGCGCCCTGGCTGTCCGTCTTCGCCTTCGTCATCCTCTCCACCCGGGCGGCCTTTGGCCTTTCTCCCCTCCGCCGCGTCGTGCGCCCGCGGGTCGTCGGGTTCCAGGAGCTCGGCTTCGGCCTGGCCTTCACCTGCTTTCTGATCCTGGGGTACGCGCTCGGCTGGTGAAGGGTATTTGTTGAAGCGGTCGCTGCGGGACCGCTATCATCCGGGCATGACCAGAGACGAGCGTCGATGACGGCGGATCGGCCGCCGCCGCTCGGACGCCACGTCGCTCTCGGAACGCTGGCCTTCGCCCTGTGCTTCGCGGCCTGGG
>DAINRN010000283.1:0-4817 GCA_036741815.1 Acidobacteriota bacterium | reverse complement strand
GGGGACTCGTGAGCGCCTTCGCAATCCGCTTCCGCGAGCGGCTGCACCTGACGGCGACGGAAACGGCGCTCCTCGTGGCCGTGCCCGTCCTCCTGGGCGCGCTCGCGCGGCTGCCCATGGGGATCCTGGCGGACCGGTTCGGTGGGCGCGTCGTCTTCAGCGCGCTCATGGCCGCGGTCGCCGTCCCCGTGTACCTGGTGCCCGCCGCGCCCAGCTACGGGACCCTCCTCGTGGCGGCGCTCTTCCTGGGGCTCGCGGGCTCCTCGTTCTCGATCGGCGTCGTGTACGTCTCGCGATGGGGCCCGCCGGATCGGCAGGGAAGCATCCTCGGCGTGTACGGGCTCGGGACGATGGGGCAGTCGGCAGCGGTCTTCCTCGGCCCGCTGCTGGCGACCACCATCGGCTGGGAGCGGGTCTTCCACGCGGTCGCGGGGTTGCTCGTGGCCGGGGCGGTGGCCTTCGGCCTCCTCGCCCGCGATGCTCCCGCGCGGACCGCGCCCAAGGGATTCGCGGCCATGGCCCAGGTCCTGCTGCAAGAGCGGTTGTCCTGGGCGCTCTCGTCCTTCTACTTCCTCACCTTCGGAGGCTTCGTCGCCTTCTCGATCTACCTGCCCACGCTTCTGCGGGATGACTTCGGCCTCACGCCGGCGGACGCCGGGTTTCGCGCCGCCGGCTTCGTGGTGCTCGCGACCCTGATGCGGCCCGTCGGCGGCGCCCTGGCCGACCGCGTGGGCGGCGCCCGCGTGCTGAAATCGGTGTTCCTCGGCGTCGTGCCCTTCGCCCTTCTCCTGGCCTGGCCGTCGATGGTCCCGTTCACCGTCGGCGCCCTGGGCTGCGCCGCGCTCCTGGGCCTCGGGAACGGGGCCGTGTTCGCGCTCGTGCCGAGGTACTTCCCGGCCGCGACGGGCACCGTCACGGGCCTGGTAGGGGCCATGGGCGGTCTCGGAGGGTTTTTCCCGCCCCTGCTGCTGGGCTTCTTCCGCGACTCCCTCGGCGTGATCTGGCCGGGGTTCGTCCTGCTGGCCCTGACGTCGCTGGCCCTGGCCCGCGTCAACGCCCTCGTCTTCCTGCCGCGCGAGGAGGAGGTCGAGCGTTCCCTGCCCCCCGAGCTGGCGCAGGCGGCCGAGAGGCTGCGCGCGGGTGGATGGGCGACCATGGTGGCGAGCCTGCTCGTGGCGGCCATCGTGGTGGGGTCGCGGAACCTCCAGAACTTCGACGCGGCGCTCGTCATCTACACCTTCGCCGTGGTGTTCGCGTCCTGGGGAGTGGCGTACCACTACGCGGTGTGGCTGCAGAGGCCGCCCACGCGCGTCTTCTGGAGGCGCGGCTTCGAGCTGGTGCGACAGCGCGGCATGGTCAGTGCCCTGGTGCGGCTGACGACGCTCACGGGCACCCACCTCCTCGGCCAGGGCTTCATCCGGCGGCGCTCGCCGCTCCGCTGGTTGATGCACCAGTGCCTCTTCTGGGGCTGCCTGCTGGCGGCGGCCATCACGTTTCCACTCGTCTTCGGGTGGATCCACTTCGGGAGCCTGGACCAGGACCCCCGCATGTACGTGACCTACGTCTTCGGCTTCCCGATCTTCTCGTTCCGCGTCCGCACGATTTTTTCGTGGCTGCTCTTCCACGGCCTGGACGTAGCCGCGGTCCTCGTCCTCACCGGCATCGCCCTCTCGCTCTGGCGGCGGATGCGCGACGAGGGCGCCCTGGCCGTGCAGTCCTTCGCGATGGACTTCTTCCCCCTGATCCTGCTCTTCGCCATCTCCGTCACGGGCCTGGCCCTGACCGCCTCCACCCTGTGGCTGCGCGGGCAGTTCTACGGCTTCCTCTCCATCCTCCACGCGATCACCGTGATCGCGGCGCTCCTCTATCTGCCCTTTGGCAAGTTCTTCCACATCTTCCAGCGGCCCGCGCAGCTCGGGGTGAAGCTCTACCAGGATGCGGGCGAGGCCGGCGAAGGGGCCTTCTGCGCACGCTGCGGGGAGCGCTTCGCGTCGCGGATGCACGTCGACGACCTCGCGTCCATCCTGCCGCAGCTCGGCTTCGACTACAGGATGCCCGGGCCGGCGGGACACTGGCAGGCGGTCTGCCCGGCCTGCAAGCGCAAGGCGATCGCCCTCGCCCAGATCCGCCTGAAGGAGGCCGCCGGTGGCTAGGCCGCCTCTTCCCGGCCCCGTCCTTGCCGAGCGCTTCGGCCCGCACCCCGCGTACGCGCCGCCGGGAGGCTGGGCCGAGCAGGCGTCGCGGCCGGCCGACCGGCTGGTCAAGACGCACTGCTGTTTCTGCGGCCAGCAGTGCGGGATCCAGCTCAAGGTGCGGGACAACCAGGTCATCGGGTTCGAGCCGTGGGAAGAGTTCCCGTTCAACCGCGGGATGCTGTGCCCCAAGGGTGTCAAGCGCTATCTGCAGAACGAGCATCCCGACCGCCTGAAGGCGCCGCTGCTGCGCACCGACGCCGGCTTCCGCGAGGCGAGCTGGGACGACGCCCTCGACTTCACGGTCCGCCGCCTGCGCGAGGTCCAGGAGCGCTACGGCAAGGACGCCGTCGCCGTCTACGGCGGGGCGTCGCTCACGAGCGAGAAGTCCTACCTGCTCGGGAAGTTCGCGCGCGTGGCGCTGGGCACGCGGCACATCGACTACAACGGCCGTCTCTGCATGGTCTCCGCGGGCACCGCCTACAAGATGGCCTTCGGCGTGGACCGTTGTCCGAACCCGTGGAGCGACATCCCGAAAGCCCAGGTCGTCCTGGTCACGGGCGCCAACGTCGCGGAATGCGCGCCCATCACGACGGACTACTTGTGGCGGATGCGTGACGCCGGGGGCAGGCTGATCGTCGTCGACCCGCGCATGACGCCGATCACCCGGAACGCGGACCTCTACCTTCCGGTGAGGCCCGGCACCGACACGGCGCTGCTCATGGGCATGCTGCACGTGGTCCTGCGGGACGGGCTGGAGGACCGCGAGTTCATCGCGGCGCACACCGCCGGGTTCGACGAGGTGGCGGCGTCGGTGAAGGGGTGGGACCCGAAGCGGACGGCCGACCTCACCGGCGTGCCCCCCGACGCCATCGAGAAGGCGGCGCACTGGTTTGCGGAGGCCGACCGCGCCATGGCCCTCCACGCGCGCGGCATCGAGCACCAGTCGAAGGGCGTCGAAAACGTCCTCGCGGTCATCAACCTGTGCCTGGCCACCGGCCAGGTCGCCCGCGAGGGCGCCGGACCCAACATGATCACGGGGCAGGGCAACGGCCAGGGAGGCCGGGAGCACGGCCAGAAATGCGACCAGCTCCCCGGCCAGCGGTCCATCACCGATCCCGCGGCCCGGGAGCACGTGGCGCGTGTCTGGGGCATAGCACCTGAGGAGATCCCGGGACCCGGGCTGACCGCCGTGGAGATCATGGACGCGATCCACCGGGGAGAGATCAAGGCGCTGCTGTCGATCTGCTTCAACCCGATCGTGTCGCTCCCCGACGCAGCGTTCGTCGGCGAGGCCCTCGAGAGGCTGGAGTTCTTCGGTGTGGTGGACTTCTTCCTCTCGGAGACGGCCCATTATGCCGACGTCGTGCTCGCGGGCAGCCTCCAGGAGGAAGAAGAGGGCATCGTCTGCACGGCGGAGGGCCGCGTGGTCCACATCCGCCAGGCGGTGACCCCGCCCGCGGGGGCGCGGAACGACTGGGCCATCTACTGCGACCTGGCACGCCGGCTGGGCAAGGAGAGGTTCTTCCCGTACGCCTCGCCGCGGGACATCTTCGACGAGCTGCGGGAGGCCTCGCGGGGCGGGATCGCCGACTACTACGGGATCACCTACGAGAAGATCGACCGCCAGCTCGGCGTGTTCTGGCCCTGCCCGACCGAAGATCACCCGGGCACGCCGCGGCTGTTCGAGGGCGCCCGCTTCTTCCATCCCGACGGGAAGGCGCGCTTCGTGGTGACCGAGCACCGGCCGAGCGGCGATCCCGTGGACGAGCAGTTCCCGACCTACCTCACGACGGGGCGGGTCGTGTCCCATTACCTCTCCGGTACGCAGACCCGACGGATCGGGCCGCTCGTGGACCAGTACCCCGAGCCCCGCCTCGAGATCCACCCGAGGCTGGCCGATACGCTGGGGATCGCCGCCGACGACTGGGTGACGGTGACCACCCGGCGCGGCGAGGTGACGCTGCAGGCGCTCGTCGTGCGCACGATCCGGCCGGACACGGTGTTCATCCCCTATCACTGGCCGGGCGAGCGCAGCGCGAACCGCCTCACGCACCGGACGCTCGACCCGCGCAGCAAGATCCCCGAGTACAAGGTCTCGGCCTGCCGCCTGCACAAGGCCGATGGGCCGCCGGAATGGGCGAAGGACGCACCGGCGCCGGGCGCTTCCCAGCGCGCGCCGAGGCGCGTGCCCCTGCGGGTGGTGTCGTAGTGCACGGCTACGAGTTCTTCGTCGACCCGTCCCGCTGCATCGGCTGCGAGAGCTGCGTCAACGCCTGCGCCGAGTGCGGGACGCACCGCGGGCAGTCGATGATCCACCTCGACTTCATCGACAGGCGGCAGACCACCGCCACCGTGCCCTCCGTCTGCATGCACTGCGACGATCCCACATGCGCGCAGGTCTGCCCTGCGGACGCCATCAAGAAGACCGAGGACGGGGTCGTGCAGTCGTCCTTGAAGCCGCGGTGCATCGCCTGCTCCAACTGCGTGCTGGCCTGCCCGTTCGGAATCCCCAAGGTGATGGTCGCGGCCGAGCAGATGATGAAGTGCGACATGTGCTACGACCGCACGTCGGTGGGGAAGCGGCCGATGTGCGCGACGGTCTGCCCGAGCCAGGCGCTCGCC
>DAINRN010000282.1:0-5379 GCA_036741815.1 Acidobacteriota bacterium | reverse complement strand
GGTCAGCGTATGCTTCGTACTATCCACGTCAGGTCTTTTTCAGCAGCCTGCTAGGAGCCCATCGCCCCATGCGCAAGGTAGACATCTCCGAGGTCAAGGACCTCGTCGCCTACGAGAAGGCCCGCGACGCCGCGCGGGCCCACCACATCGAGGTGACCCGGAACCGGCGCATCTCGGTGGGGGACAACATCAGCTTCCTCTTCGAGAACCGGGACACGGTGCTCTTCCAGATCCAGGAGATGGTGCGGACGGAGCGGATCGTGGACGAGGCGAAGATCCAGGAGGAGGTGGACGCCTACAACGCGCTGGTGCCGGGCGCGGACGAGCTGTCGGCCACCCTCTTCATCGAGATCCCCGAGCTGGTCCGGATGGCGCCCTCGCAGGTGCGCGAGGCCGTGAACCGGTTCCAGGGCCTGGACCGGGACGGCGTGATCTGGGTGCGCGTGGGGCCGGACGTCTCGCTACCGGCGCGCTTCGAGGAGGGCCACAGCAAGGAGGAGAAGATGGCCGCGGTGCACTACGTGCGCTTCGCGGTCCCGCCCGCGGCCCGGGCGGCGCTGGCCGATGCGTCGCGGCCTGCCGCCCTCGTCATCGACCACCCGAACTACGAGGCGCAAGCGCCGGTGTCGGCCGAGCTGCGCGCGGAGCTGCTGAAGGACCTGGCGGAGTAGCTCGGGCGCTTCGAAGGCCTCAGCCCTCGGGTCGCCGGGGGACCTCAAGTGCTACCTGAAGCAACTTGTCCCGGGACAAGTACGAAAGGTAACACTCGACGCCCCAGGGCCGCGAGGGCCGCGCGGAGCGCGCGTACGCGACTCCGAGCGCCCCGACCAGGGTCTCTAGTTCAACTTCCGCTTCAGCGTGTCGATCACAACCCGGGCCGCCACGTAGTCCCGGCGCAGGCGCAGCGCGTGCTGGAACTCCTCGAGCGCGCGGTTGTACATCTGCTTGGCCACGTAGGCGCGGCCCAGGTTGAAGCGCGGGAAGTGAGGGGCTTCGTAGCGGGCCGCCACGGTGGCCTTCTCCAGCCACGGGATGGCCTCGTCCGGCCGGCCCTTCTGCAGGAAATAGGCGCCGATGTCGTTGTAGGGGTTCCCGAAGTCGGGGTCCACGGCGATGGCCTTCTTGCACTGCTCGATGGCGTCGTCGAGGCGGCCCTGGAAGGAGTAGGTCCAACCCAGGAAGGTGTGGGCCTCGGCCGTGGGGTGCGTGGCGAGGGACATGCGGTAGAGGTCCACCGCGTCTTCCAGCTCGCCCCTCATCTGCGCCTCGTACGCGCTCTCGAACAGCTCCGCGGCCCGCTTCCGCGCCTCTTCGGAAACCACGGCGCCCATTCTACGCCGCGGCCATGGCCGCCCGGTGCCCCGGGCGCGCCCGACCCGGGCCGTATAATCAAGTCCCGTGGAAGTCCGGACGCAATACGTGGTGGCCGGCGTGGCGCGCCGGGTCGGCCAGGGTGTCAAGCAGTGGGTCCTGTCCGTCCAGGACTACATCATGCTGTCCTGGCGCGGCCTGAAAGCGCTGTTCACGCGCCCGGTCTACGCCCGCGAGATCGTCAACCAGATGGACCACCTGGGCGTGGAGTCGCTGCCTATCGTGGTCCTCACCGGGATGTTCACGGGCATGGTGCTCTCGCTCCAGTCCGCGGCCAGCCTCGACGCCTTCGGCGCCCGGCCCTACGTCGGACGGCTGGTGGCCGTGTCGATGGTCCGCGAGCTGGGCCCCGTGCTCACCGCCCTCATGGTCACCGGCCGCGTCGGCTCGGGCATGGCGGCGGAGCTGGGGTCCATGGTGGTGACCCAGCAGATCGACGCCATGCGGGTCCTGGGCAGCGACCCCGTGCGCAAGCTCGTGGCCCCGCGCCTGGCCGCGGGCATCGTCATGGTCCCGATCCTGACCATCATCTCCGACATGTTGGGGATCTTCGGGGGCAGCCTGATCAGCATCTTCAACCTGCAGCTCTCCTGGGCCTACTACTGGCGGTCCGTGGGCAACGCGCTCGTCATGAACGACCTGGCCATGGGCCTCACCAAGCCGGTGGTGTTCGGCTTCATCCTGGCCAGCGTGGGCTGCCACATGGGGCTGCAGACGACGGGCGGCACACAGGGCGTCGGGCTCTCCACGACGAGGTCCGTGGTCCTGGCCTCGGTCCTGATCCTGTCGTCCGACTTCTTCATGACCAAGATCCTGCTCATCCTGTTCCCGGTGACGTGATGGCGGCGCGCGTGCCCCGGCCGGACGACGCCCTGCGCGAAAGGCGGGCGCGTCCGCGCGAGGAGCCGATCCTGGCCTTCCGCGATGTCCACCTGTCCTTCGACCGGCCGGTCCTCAAGGGCGTGAGCTTCGACCTGCCCCAGGGCACGACCAAGATCATCCTGGGCGGCTCGGGGTCGGGGAAGACCACCATCCTGCGACTGATCCTCGGCCTCCTGAAGCCGGACGACGGCTCGATCAGCGTCCTCGGCTCGGAGGTCGTGGGCATGACCGAGGACGAGATGCGCGACATACGGCTGAAGGTCGGCATGGTCTTCCAGGAGGGCGCGCTCTTCGACTCGCTCACCGTGGGCCAGAACGTCGGGTACCGCCTGTCCGAAGACGGCTTGCCGGAGGACGAGGTCGAGGACCGCGTGCGTGAGATGCTGGGCTTCGTGGAGCTGGACCCGTTCTACGACCGGATGCCGTCGGAGCTGTCCGGGGGACAGAGGCGGCGGGTGGCGGTGGCGCGCGCCCTGGCCGCGCGCCCGCGCATCATCCTGTACGACGAGCCCACCACGGGCCTCGACCCGATCACCGCCACCACCATCACCGACCTGATCGTCAAGGTCCGCGACGTGGACGGCGTGACCTCCATCCTCGTGACCCACCAGCTCCGCGACGCCTTCAACGTGGCCCGGACCTTCATGCTCAAGAAGAACGGGGAGTTCGTGCCCAGCGTGGTGGACGACCTGTCGGTCCTGGAGGGCACGGAGTTCCTGATGCTGAAGGAGGGCGAGGTGGAGTTCGAAGGCTCGGCCCACGAGCTGCAGGAGTCCAGCGACCCCTACATCCGCGAGTTCCTCTCCTGACCGCCGTAGAGCGCTGCGCCGCCGTGCAAGCCGTGTCATGCTGAGTGAGGTAGAGACATGAACCGATCCAAGGCGCTGACCTGGACCGAGCTGCGCGTCGGCGTGGTGACGATCGTTAGCCTGATCGTCCTGGCCGTCACCATCGTCTACGTGGGCAGCGGGGGAGGCTCGCCCTTCGCGCGGAAATACGAGCTGAAGGCCCTCATGTCCGACATCAACGGCCTGAAGCCCGGCGCCCCCGTCCGGGTGGGCGGCCTCGAGGTCGGCACCGTCGAGGAGGTGGGCTTCGACCCGAAGGGCGGGATGGTCGCGGTCACCATGAAGCTGGACCGCCTCGTGCAGCCGCGCGTCACGACCAAGAGCGAGGCCACCCTCGGCAGCCTGGGCCTGCTCGGGGAGAAGGCCGTGGATATCACGCCTTCCACCGAGGGCGCGCCCATCGAGGACGGCGGCTATATCTCCGCCGCGGCCGAGGACCCGTTCAAGGGCCTGCTCTCGGCGACCTCGGAGAGCACCAGCCACCTGAACCGCATCCTGGCCCGCATGGACGCGGGCGAGGGCACCCTGGGCAAGGCCCTGCGCGACGAGGAGCTCTACAACCGCATGGTGGACGTGGGCATCCGCCTGCAGGCGGTCATGAACAAGCTGGAATCGCCCACGGGGCCGCTGGGGCGCCTGGTGAACGACGCCGAGATGTCGCGGCAGCTCTCCTCGTCGGTGAAGGGCATCGAGGCCGTGGTCAACAGGGTGGAGCAGGGCAAGGGCCCGCTGGGCGCGCTCTCCAGGGACGAGCAGCTCGTGGCCGACCTCAAGAGCCTGACCGCGAACCTGAGCGAGGTGGCGGGCAAGCTGCAGCGCGGCGAGGGCTCGGCGGGCAAGCTGCTGCACGACGACGCCCTGTTCCGGCGGCTGGACAGCGTCAGCAACCGGCTCGACAACCTCATTGGCCGCATGGAGAGCGGGGAGGGGAGCGCGGGCAGGCTGATCCGCGACCCGGACTTCTACAACAACATGAACGGGGCGGCGGAGGACCTGCGGAAGCTCATCGCCGACATCCGCAAGGACCCCCAGAGGTACTTGCGGGTGAAGGTGAGCCTGTTCTAATGTAGGAACAGGACGCACGGGGCAATCGATCGGGAACCTGGCACTGATCCGCCACAACAGCCTGAAGGGGGCTTTATGGACGAAGACTACGATCGCGGTGAGAGCTCGGCGGCCGTCTTCCTGGCCTTCATCCTGGGAGGACTGACGGGCGCCGCCCTGGCCCTGCTCTACGCCCCGCGCTCGGGGCAGGAGACCCGCGACCTGCTCGCCGAGAAGTACCGCGAGGGCGAGGCCCGGGCCCGCGAGGCCAAGGAGCGCGCCGTGGCGAAGGGCCGCGAGGCCCTGGACGAGGCGAGCGGCTACATCGACAAGCAGAAGGCCGGGCTGGACCAGCGCAAGGAGCGTTTCGTGGCCGCGGTCGAAGCAGGCCGGCAGGCGTACAAGGAAGAGAAGCAGAAGGGGGTCTGACGCCAGGAGCGGAAGGGTCGATCCCGGGCCCTTCCGCCGGGCCGGGCCTCACATGAGCGAGGCGCCGATGGACACGGTGGGCGTCGTCTTCCTGGGCGTGATCGCCCTGTCGTCCCTCATCCAGGGCGCGCTGCTGCTCGTCCTGGCCCGCGGCGGCCAGCGCCTCAGCAAGCGCATCCAGGACCTTCAGGCCCGCGTCGAGGCCGAGATCAAGCCCATCATGGATGACGTCAACGCGGTGGCGCGGAACGTCTCGCAGGTCTCCGACCTCGCCACCGCCCAGGCCCACCGGATCCAGGACGTGATCGCGGATACCGTCCACAAGGTCGAGGAGACCCGCGAGGAGATCAAGCTGGTCCTCGCCCACCCCGCCGCCGCCCTGGGCGACGCCGTCGCCTTCCTCAAGGGCGTCCGCCGCGGCCTCGAGGTCTACCGGCAGCTCGGCGGCTTCGAAGCCCAGACGAAAGGCGCCGCCCGCCGCTACGCCGACGACGAGCACCTTTTCATCTAGCTCGAGGGTGCCCACCCTCCGAATCGGTCCCGACGATCCGCAGTATCACGCGGTCGTCGATAAGCGTTTCAACAAGCGGTTCAGGGCGAGCCCGGCGTGCGCGTGACGGCGGAGGAGTACGAGCGAATCGACCTGCGAGCGCACTCGTTGCTCGCAGGGGTCCCCTTGCACGATGTCTGGGCGGTCGATCTTTCCGGGTGGCGCCCCGGTCGTACCGTCCTCGACCTTCGGGCTCTCCTCGCTGCGGAGAAGCTCAGGGCCGCGAATCCCGTGGTGAACTTCCTCTTCGGGCTT
>DAINRN010000281.1:0-5390 GCA_036741815.1 Acidobacteriota bacterium | reverse complement strand
CCGGGGCGGAATCGCTGAACCGGTGGGACGCGATGCTGACCCGGCTGCCGTTTGCGAGGCTGTGCAGCATCGACACGGTTCAGATGATCGACACCTCGACGCGGATGCAGACGGGCGTCGTCTTCCTCGGCGAATTCGTCCCCTATCGCCGGGTGCAGGCCGCTTCGGCCGACTGAGACGATCGCTGTGTCGGGCCCTGACCGGGCCCGGATCGAAGAAATCAGGCGTAAGGTGGCCGGTAGAGCCCTGTCGGGCTGCGCGTAAAGATCTCGTGCCCGGTCTCGGTGATCCGCGCCCCACCGATGCGTATGCAGACGAGCACGGATCGGGCCATGAAATGCATGAAGCGGTCCATCACCGGCTTGTGCCGCGCGGGTCGCAGGGTGACGTAGGGCCACAGCACGAACCGCTGGAAAAATCCCGTCACGAAAAAGAGCGGTGCGATGAGCAGGAAGCCGAACGCGCTGCGCAGGGCCCTGAACGCGCCCACGGGTCAGGCGGCCGGGATGGGCGCGCTCGCGATCGCGGCCCCGACGAGCGTGGGGGCGGCCGCGGGGACCAGGACGCGCAGGGCGGCGGGCACGGCCTCGACCAGAAGCTCGGCGGTTCGGGCCCGGTTCCGCTCGCCGTCGGTTTCGTAGGCAGGCGGCGAGTCGAAGCGCAGGCGGAACGATTGGCCCCGCGCGGCCTGGACCGCGGCGTCGCCGCCGTGCGTCCCACGCAGGAGCTTCACCATGATCGGGAGCCGGCGGCGGAGGGGCACGTTGGCAAAGGCCACGGCGTCGATGTGCCCGTCGGCCAGGTCGGCCTCGGGCGCGATCTGGAATCCCCCGCCGAAGACCTTCGCGTTGGCGAAGACGAGCATCAGCATCTCCTGGCGGCGCTCGGGCCCCCCGTCCACGGCCATGGCCACGGCGAACCCGGGGAACCGGTGGAGCTGCCTGAGCGCGCAGTAGACGTACAGCAGGCTGCCCCGCAGCCAGCGCACGCTCAACGAGTCCTCGATGACCGCGATGTCGAAGCCGAAGCCGGCCACGTTCACGAAGTAGCGGCCCTCGATCCGGCCGACGTCGATCGTCTGCGTCGCGCCTCCCCGGATGATGCGGGCGCAGGCGGCCACGTCGCGCTGGGGGATGCCCAGGGACTTTGCCAGGTCGCAGCCGGTCCCGCCCGGCACCAGGCCGAGCCGGACGCGGTCCGCGGCGCTCGACTCCAGGATGCCGTTGGCCACTCCGCCCCAGGTCCCATCGCCGCCCACGGCCACGATGGTGGTGAACCCGCGGGCCACGGCCTCGCGGGCCAGGCGGGCCTCGTCACCGGCGGCGGCGGTCAGGCCGTGCTCGACCGGCCCGCCTGCGGACAGGGCGGCCAGGACGGGATCCACCAGGCGCGCCCCGCGGCCCTTGCCTGAGGCCGGGTTGAAGACGACAAAGACGGGGTCGGCCACGGCCGGAGGGGTCAGGCCGTCTCGAGCTGGATCAGGGGATCGAAGGTCTGCATCCCGTCACGCATCCACAGCTCGCGGAACGGGATCTCGCTGACCTCGGAGAGGACGAGGTCCTTGTTGAAGGCGTGCTCGTACAGGCGGAGCCGGCCCGTCTCCTCCTCGTGCTCGCTCTGGCCGCCTTCCATGAGGATCTTGGCCAGGTAGGCCTTGTCGCCGTCCTTCATGAAGGACTGGTAGAGGTGCGACACGGGGGACCAGGAGTAGTCGCTGATGGTGAGGTCGGCCACGGGCGCGCCGCCCACGGCCACCGAGGCCGTGACCTTGGGGCCCTGGCGGTCGAAGCCCATCTCCACGTCCTCCATCCAGTGCGGCAGGTGCCAGCGCTCGATGGCGTGGTCGCGCGAGGCCTTGGTGGTGGTGCCCACCAGGTAGGGGTAGAACGCGGCCTTGGGCAGCCTCTCCCCCGGCTTCACCAGGGGCGCCACGATCACCGACATGACCACCTCGCCGTAGGGGCCCACCATGCTCTCGGTGAAGTCGAAGGCGGTCATGGAGAAGATGCTGCTGCCGTGGTGCAGCTCCGCCGGCTCCAGGTGCGGGGGGAGGATGCGCCGGGCGTTCTCGGTCGGGAACTCGAAGAAGCCGCTGATGGCGTCCCGGAAGCCGTACCGGGTCAGCTCCGGCATATTCCTTCTTCGCGGAGCACGCCCGCGATCACGCCCACCGCCGTCTCCAGATCGGCCTCGTTGTGCGCGGCGGAGACCGAGATGCGCAGCCTCGACTTGTGCTTGGGCACCGCCGGGTACGTCACCGGCTGGAGGAAGAGCCCGCGGTCCTGGATCTTCTCCGCGATGGCGAAGACCTTGGTGTCGTTGTTGACGAGCACGGGCATGACCTGCGAGGTGGACTTGCCGATGTCGATCCCCTCCTCCGCGAAGCGGCGGCGCAGGTAGGCCACGTTGCTCCACAGCTTCGCCCGGAGCTCCGGCTCGTCCTCCACGATGCGCAGGCCCGCGCGCAGCCCGGCCACCAGCGGCGGGGCCAGGTTGCAGGAGAAGAACCGGGAGCGGCCGAAGGCGTTGACGTAGTCGATGAGGTCCTGCGACCCGCAGACGAAGCCGCCCTGCCCGCCCAGGCTCTTGGAGAACGTCCCCAGGTGGAAGTCCACTTCCTTGTCCAGGCCGAAGTGCTCGGCCACCCCGCGGCCGTTGGGCCCGAACAGGAACGTGGAGTGGGCCTCGTCGATGAGGATGCGCGCGCCGTGGCGCTTGGCCACCTCCACGATCTCGGGCAGCAGGCAGACGTCGCCGTCCATGGAGTAGACGCCCTCCACCACGACGAGCTTCTTGCCCCGCACCCCGTTCAGCTTCCGCTCCAGGTCCATCGGGTTGTTGTGGCGGAAGAAGACGGTCTTGGACTTGGCCAGGATGGCGCCGTCCACGATGGAGGCGTGCGAGTACTGGTCGCAGAAGATCGTGTCGCCCGGGCGCATCAGGCTCGAGATGAACCCGACGTTGGCGCTGTAGCCCGTCGGGAAGAGGATCGCGGCCTCCTTGTCCTTGAAGGCGGCGATGGCCTCGGCCAGCTCGATGTGGATGTCGAAGGTGCCGGAAAGGATGGGCGAGCCGGAGGCCCCCAGGCCGTACCTCTCGGTGGCCTCGATGGCCGCCTTCTTGACCTCATCGCGGTACGAGATGCCCAGATAGTTGTAGGAAGCCAGGTTCAGAAGGTCCTGGACCTCGCCCGTCTTCTTGTTCTTGACCCGGACGCGTGTGCCGGGAGCCGAGTACAGCGGCTCGGAATACAGGTAGTAGCCGTAGGGCAGGGCCTCCTCGTACCACTCCTTGAAGGGGCGGAGGAGGTTCAGGGGGTCGTCGCCGGCCCCGTAATAGAAATTGCTGTAGTCGTAGTCCGAAAATATTGTCTTCCCCACCGGCTTCTTGTTGGCCGCCTCCATCGCTAAACCTCTCTTGTGTCTGGCCCCGAACGGCGCTAACGCTGGCCCCGGGATGAAGGCGCCATGTTAACAGCTTACCTCGCAGAGGCAAAGCAGTTTTGCGGTTCAGCGGCCTTTGCGGGGCCGGAACAGCTCCGCGCTCACGGCGCGGACGAGGCCCCGCGGCAGGAAGCGCTGGGACCCCGCCACCGCGCGGTTGTGCCAGCCGGGGATGACACGGAGGGGACGGCCGCGGTCGAGGGCGCGCAGGGACTGCTCCACCACCGCCCGGGCGGGCATCATCCTTGTCTTCGTGAAGGGCACCCTGGCCGTGCCGGAAGTCTCGTGGAACTCGCTCTCCGTGAGGCCCGGGCAGAGGGCCTGGACGCGGACACCGGTCCCCTTGAGCTCCGTGGCCAGGCTCTCGGTGAAGGACAGCACGAAGGCCTTGCTCGCCGCGTAGACGTTCAGGAAGGGAACCGGCTGGAAGGCGGATGTCGACACGACGTTGATGACTCCCCCGCGCCCTCGCTCGACCATGCCGGGCGCGAGGGCGCGGGTCAGGCCTACCAAGGCGCGAACGTTCAGATCGAGGATCTGCTGGACGGACTCGACGGGCTGCTCCACGAAGGGACCCGTCCACCCCACGCCGGCGTTGTTGATCAACAGGTCGACGGTGATGCCATGGTCCTGAAGACCGGCCATGAGAACGGAGACGGCGTCGGGACGCGACAGGTCGAGCGGGATGACGGCCACGTCAGGCGGGCCGCCCAGGACATTGGACAGCTCCGACAAGCGCTGCGCGCGGCGGGCGACGAGAACGAGTCTCGCACCGCGCGCGCGCAGCGCATGAGAGAACGCCTTCCCGATCCCGCTGCTAGCGCCGGTGACGAGGGCCCGATAGTCCGGTTCGGAAGGCAAGGCGCCGCGCCTCAGCCGACCAGCGCGCGGTCGGGCGGTGGCTCGGGCGTGGCCGCGGCCGCCGCCTTGGCCGCGGCGGCCCGGGCGCGCGGTACCACCGCCGCCAACGGGATCTGCGGGGAGCGCCAGTTGTCCGCCAGCCCCACCCACTGCACGCAGTTGATCGTGCAGTACGGAGCGCAGGCCTTGGGCCGGGCGTACTCGCGCTCGATCTCCGCGCGCCCGTATGCCTCGAGCGGGATGCCCGGGCGGCCGCGCTGCTGGGAGCAGTAGTGGACGACGCCGTGCTCGTCCACGTAGAGGTAGCGGGCCCCCGCCCGGCAGCTCCACTCGTTGGGCCGGCCCGCGGCCAGGTTGTCCTGGAACGACATCCCGAGCCGGGCGGGTCCGCTGCGCAGGGCCCGCAGCGTCCGGTACACGGCCATCTCGCGCTCGCCCAGCGGCTTGGCCTGCCCGCGCCCGTCGTGGATCACGCCCACGTGGCTGATGAACCCCAGTTCGCGCGCCCGGCGCGCCACCTGCAGGGCGTCCTCGGGGTTCCTGACGCCGCTGCCCACCACCGAGTTGATGGACACGCTGAACTCGGCGTGCTCGGCCAGCCACCGCAGCTTCGGCTCCAGGAGGCGCAGGCTCTTCATGGACACCTCGTCCGGCTCCACGTTGTCGATGCTGATCTCGACGTGGTCCAGTCCCGCGCGGTTCAGCCGGGCGATCCGATACGGCGAGAGGTGATAGCCGTTGGTGATGAGGGTGGCGACCATCCCCCGCTCGCGGATCCGCGCCACGATGGCGTCCAGGTCCGGATGCATGAGCGGCTCTCCCCCGCTGATGGTGATCGCCGATGTGCCCAGCCCGGCCAGGAGGTCCACGCGCCGGAGCACCGCCTCCACCGGAACGGGGGCCGACACCGTGTCGTACTCGTTGCAGTAGGCGCAGGCCAGGTTGCAGCGCCGCATGGGGACGAGGTGGACGAGCACCGGATGGCGCCGGTCGAGCAGTGCCCAGGCGGCTTTCGTGGCGATCCGCGCCAGCCGGCGCGCGCGGAGGAGGAGCTTCATGTTGGGGACCCGACGGCAAAACGCCGAT
>DAINRN010000280.1:0-5393 GCA_036741815.1 Acidobacteriota bacterium | reverse complement strand
CACCACCAGGCCGTCGACCGGGTCACGGGCTCGACCGCGCCCTACGCCTTCGGGCTGGCCGAGCCGGGTGGTGGCGCGCTCGTGGCCGAGGCGCTGCCCGCGGCCATGGCGCTCATCCCTCCAGACGCCGCCCCCAGCCTGCGCGCGCTCGACACCTGGTTCCTCCACCACGTCGTGCTCTCCGCGCTGCAGGTGCCGGACGACGCGGTGGGCTACGTGCATTCCGGGGCGGAGGCCGAGGACGCGGTCGCGCGCGGCGCCTGCCGGCTGGCCGTGCTCATGCGCCCCACCCCCGTGGGCCAGATCGTGGACGTGGCCGAGGCGGGGACGTCGATGCCCGCCAAGAGCACGTTCTTCTATCCGAAGGTGCCGTCCGGGCTGGTGATCCATCCGCTGGTAATCTGATCCCAGGAGGACGCAATGAAGATCGTCGCCATCGTCCTGGTCGTGGCCGGCATCCTGGCCCTGGCCTACGGCGGGTTCACCTACAAGAAGGAGACGCATGAGGCCCAGATCGGGCCCGTCGGGATCCAGGTGACCGAGAAGAAACAGATGGAGGTCCCCGTCTGGGCGGGGGTGGCGATGATCGTGGTGGGGGGCGGCCTGCTGCTCGCGGGAAGGAAGAAGTAGGCCTACTCGCCGTCGCGCAGCGCCTCCAGCAGGACGCCGGGCCGGTTGCTGCCGATCCCGTAGAGCTCGAAGCGCGCGAGCGAGGCCAGCTCGCCGGGATTGTCCACCACCCAGGTGGCCACCTTCAGGCCCGCCTCGCGGGCCCGGTCCCGCAGCTCCTCCGATAGCATTCCCTTCTCGGGCATGACCAGGTCGCTGGCCACCTCGCGGGCGGCGGCCAGCACCTCGCCCGGCTCGGCGCGATGGAAGAGGTGGCCGCGGACGATCTCCGGGGCCAGGCCGCGGCAGCGCAGCAGCGCCCGCCGGCTGAAGGAGATGAGCGCGACCTCGCCCGCCATCCCCGCGCGGCGCACGTGCTCGATGGTGCGCGCCTCGATCCCGCCCTCGCCGTCGTCGCTGACGGAGTCCGGCTTGATCTCAATCATCACCCGCGCCCTCTCTCGCAGCAGGCCGAGGGCCTCGGGCAGCGTGGGGATCCGCTCCCCGGCGTGGGCGTCGCCGAAGCGCGAGGGGAAGCCCGCGGAGACGGCCCGCACCTCGGCCAGGGTCATCCGCCGGACGTCGCCGCGCCCCGTGGTCGTCCGCTCGAGCGTGGGGTCGTGGATCACGACCACGGCGCCGTCCCCGGTGAGCTGCACGTCGAACTCCACGAGGTCCGCCCCCACCTCGAGGGCGGAGGCGAAGGAGGCGAGGGTGTTCTCCGGGCGGTGGGCCGAGTCGCCGCGGTGGGCGATGACGAGCGGGGCCATGTCTCCACGATAGCCCGAGCGGGTGCGCCCGCGAAAGTCCCCGGATGCTACGATGGCCGGGAGGGGCCGCGCGTGGCGGGTACGATCTTCTGGGACGTGGACACGCAGGTGGACTTCATGGTCCCGGACGGGAAGCTGTACGTCCCGGACGCGGAGGCCATCACCGGGAACCTGGAGCGCCTCACTCGCCACGCGCGCGAGAGCGGGATCCCCCGGGTGGCGTCGGTCGACGACCATATCCTCGCGGACCCCGAGATCTCGGACGCTCCCGACTACCGCGAGACCTTCCCTCCCCATTGCCTGCACGGGACCGAAGGGCAGAAGAAGATCCCCGCCACGGCCATGCGCTCGCCGGTGGTCGTGCCCAACCGCCGTGAGGAACCGGACTCGCTGCGCTCCCGCGTGCGCGGCCACCGCGGGGAGATCCTGATCGAGAAGAGCCGCTTCGACGTGTTCACCAACCCCAACACGGGCACCGTCCTCGAGGCGCTGGCCCCCGATTCCATCGTGGTCTACGGCGTGGCCCAGGACGTCTGCGACGCGCACGCCATCCACGGGTTCCTGGAGCGGGGCGGATCGCGCGTGGTCTTCGTGGAGGACGCCGCCCGGCCCATCGACGCCGCCCGGGGCCGCGAGCTCCTCGAGGAGTGGAAGCGGCGGGGCGTCCACGTGGTCCGCACGGACGACGTGCTCGCCGGCCGGATCTTGTGAGGGATCAACCCTCGGCGTAGTACCCCTTGCGCGCCTGAACGCTCACGGGGGAGCGGTCCACCTCGACCTTGATCTTCCGCCAGCCCGGCTTGCCCGAGGAGGGCTCGTAGCCGACGAGGTAGCGGTGGCGCAGGGTCATGGCGATGGACTCCACGGCCTCCTGGAGTCGGTCCGTCCTCGCGCCGCGGTCGCGCTCGATCCCCTTGAGTATCGTCGCCCGCCCGCCGGTATCCTCGGCCAGGTCCAGCAGCGGTCGCGCGTCGAAGTCCGCCTCGCCGGCCGACCCCGTCGGGCCGCGACGGCCCCCGCCGCCGGGCCACCCGCCTCCGCCGCCCGGCCATCCCCCTCCCGGCCCTCGTCCCGGGCCGCGGCCGGGGATGCGGATGATGGGATCGAAGGTCCTGCGGAATACGGCCTCGCCGCCGAGGGCCAGCGAGAACACGGGCACCTCCGACCGCCGCGCCAGCTCGCGCAGCTCGTCGAAGGAGGACTGGCTGGCCGTGTCCATTCCGTCGGTGACCAGGACCACGGCCTTGCTCTCGGCGGGCGCCGAGGCCACGCGGCGTATCGCCTCGATGGCCGCGTCGAAGAGCGCGGTCCCCGACGCCGGGTGCAGCCGCGAGAACACCCGCTCGAGGAGGTCGCGGTCGGAGGTGAAGTCCTGCTCGATGTGGATGTCGGAGCTGAAGGTCAGGACGAGGATCTCGTCCGCCGGCTCGAGGAGGTCGATGAAGTGCTGGAGCGCGGCCGAGACCTCCCGCATCTTCGTCGACATGCTGGTGCTGACGTCGAGGGCCAGGGCGAGTCGCAACGGCTTTCGCTCGCCGCTGAAATAGGTCACCTCCTGCCGCCGCCCGTCCTCGGCCACCGTGAAGTCGGGGCCGTGGAGGCCGAGCACCGGGTGGCCCTCCTTGTCGAGCACGGAGACGGGCACCCGCACCGACCGGGCGGTGGCGCTGAAGGTGGGGCCACGGCCGCTCCGCGGCGGGGGCGCGCCCGCGGGCTCGCTGCGCGGGGGCGTGACCACGACGGTGGGCGGGGTGGCCGCGGGCCGCGCGGGTGCCGCGCGGCGGATGGCCACGATCAGGGTCTCGCTGGCGCCGGCCTGCCGCAGCGAGGTCTCGGCGTCGTTGTCGAGAGCCTCCGCGAACCCCCGGCCGTGAAGCTCGGTCAGGATCGTGCGCTCGCTGATCCCGGCGGACAGGAAACGGATGACGTCCGCCACCCCGAGGGGATCGTCGCCGCCAACGCCCGAGGTCAGGGTCCCCAGCACGAGGATGGCTCCGATCGTCGCGAGCACGCCCGGCTTGCGCATGACATCCCCCTGGCGGGGCGTCCTCGCCGGAGACACCCCTCGCTTCGAACGAGGACAGCCATCCGGCGAGACGGCCTTACCCGACATCAGCTTCAACATCAACGGTTCCAGGAACATCGCGTGACGGATCGGATTGGCGGCTCACCGGCTTGCGAATGCCGCGGCCGGTCCGTGTCGGCGAAAGAGCAGGAACCGTGCCGTCCAACGCGGTGCTAGGACCCGGGCTTGTAGAGGCCGGGCGAGTCGAACGAGAAGCCTACCGCGTGACCTCGGCCTCGGTGCCGGCCTTGGGGAGCGTCTTCTCGTAGACCTTGGCCTCGACGAAGATGCCGAGGAGGTCCTTGTCCAGCTTCCCGCTCGCGGCCTCATCCCCCAGGATGTGCAGGGCGCGCTCCACGGGCACCGACTTCTTGTAGGGCCGGTCCCAGGCCACGAGCGCGTCGAAGATGTCGCAGATGGTCATCATCTTCGACTGGATGGGGATGTCCGCCGCGGGGAGCTTTCGCGGGTACCCGGTGCCGTCGAGCTTCTCGTGGTGCGCGTACGCGATCTCGGGCACCCGGCGGTACTCGCCGGTCCAGGGGATCTCGGAAAGGAAGCGGAAGGTGTGGGTGACGTGGCTCTCGATCTCCCGCCGCTCCTTCTCGGAGAGGCTGCCCCGGCGGATGGAGAGGGCCTGCACCTCGTTCGGGGTGAGGAAGGGCAGTTGGTTGCCGTCCATGTCGCTGAAGCTGCGGTTCGGCAGGTCCATTAGCGCGCGGAAGCTCTCCTCCTCCAGGATCGTCGGCTCGTTGGCCTGGCCGATCATCCGCATCAACGCGTCGACCTCATGCTGGCGCTCGTCGTACGCGCGGTCCATCTGGGTCAGGAGCTCGGGCGAAGCGCGGCCTGCCAGCACCTGGTCCAGCTTGGCCCGCAGGTGCTCCGCCTCCAGCGTGCGCTTGATGTACGCGAAGCGCTGGCGCAGCACCAGCATCTCTCCCACGTAGAGCTTCTTGCCCTTGATGAGGACCTTCTCGCGCACGCCGACCTTGCTGAAGTCCTGGAGCAGGCTCGCGTAGCGGATCTCCTGGAGCTGGTCCCGGGTGAAGCGCACGTCCCGGAAGGGCCCGGCGTCGAGCGCGTCCACCTTCTCCGCGGTCCCCACCGTGAGGATGGCCACGCGCCCCGAGTGGCCGGAGGTGGTGGGGTCGCGGCTCTCGATGGCGGTCACGGAGGCGCGCACGAAGGAGTCGAAGAGGTTCTTGATCTCCTGGATCAGGCGGGTGTTCTCGTAGGCCACGGCCGCCTGGCTGGCCAGCGAGGTCACCAGCTCCTCGTCCACCGAGGTGAAGGGGATGACCGTGGAGTCCACGAGCGTCACCGGCCGGAGCACGATCTTGGAATCGCGCTTCTTGTTGATGAGCTGGACGACGCCGATGATGGCGTCCTGGTGGTCCCGCATGGGGACGGCCAGCATGGAGCGGCTCTTGTAGCCGGACTTCTCGTCGAAGGCGCGGCTGATCTTGAAGGGGGATCCGGCGGGCGGGTTGTAGGCGTCCGGCACGTTGACGATCTTGCCGGACAGGGCCGCGTAGCCCGCGATGGAGGTCTCGCTCAGCGGCACCTTCCCCTTCTCGAACGAGACCGCCACCGAGTCGTTCTGCGCCAGCTCGAAGCTGAGGTGGTCGTCTTCGGCGGAGGCGTCGTCCTTCCCGCGCTTCACGAGGTAGAGGCTGCCCGCGTCGGCGGAGGTGATCTCGCGGCACTTGAACAGGATCAGGTCCAGGAGCTTGTTGATGTCGCGCTCGGCCGACAAGGCCACGCCGATCTTGTTCAGCTCGTGCAGGTCCTGGCTCTTGCGCACCACCGCGGCATCGAGCTGCTCGATGGCCCTCCGGCTGCTCAAGGCGTCGAGGGCCCGCTCCACGTGCAGGCGCAGGCGGTTGCCGCTCACGGGCCGGATGAGGACGTCGTCCAGGAAGGGGAAGCGGCACGCGGCCTCGTCG
>DAINRN010000279.1:0-5393 GCA_036741815.1 Acidobacteriota bacterium | reverse complement strand
GTGATCAGCGAGACAGGCATCCGCGAGCTTTGCAAGCGGATTGTTGACGAATGCGAACCCGAGAGGATCATCCTGTTCGGCTCGCATGCCACCGGCCATGCCCACCGTGATTCCGACATCGACCTTCTCGTCATCCTGCCGTTCCAGGGAAGGGGTTTCCAGAAGTCCCTCCAGATCCTCAATGCCGTCAAACCTCAGTTCCCCGTGGATCTCATCGCGCGCACGCCCGAGGATACGGCGCGCCGGTACAAGGAAGGCGATCCGTTGATCCGCGAGGCGCTCGACCGCGGGAAGCTCCTCTATGAACGAGACGGTAAAGGAGTGGCTCGCCAAGGCTGAGGCGGACTACGGCACAGCAAGGCCGTCCTGATCGACCGCGCTGTGGTCCCCGTCCGAACCCACGACCTGGTGCAACTGAGCAGCACGCTCAGCTCCGTATGGCGAGAATGGTCCTGGCCGACGGAGGAGCTGCGGTTCCTCACTCAGGCCGCGGTGGCCTTCCGGTACCCGGGCGAGGCCGCCACCCGCGATGATGCGGTCCGCGCAGTCGATATCGCGACTCGTCTCAGAGCGGCTCTACGAGGTGCCTTCGGTGAAATGCTGTAACTCTCGTTGCGGCGAATGACGACGGACGGGCAGAATGGGGCTCGGGAGTCTTGAGATGAGCACAAACGACGTCGTGATCCTGAGCGGGTGCCGGACCCCCATCGGCAGCTTCGGGGGCGCGTTCAAGGACGTCTCCGCGGTGGACCTCGGCGCGGTGGCGGTCAAGGAGGCGGTGCGGAGGTCGGGCGCGCGTCCGGAGCAAGTGGACGAGGTGATCCTCGGCTGCATCCTCCAGGCGGGCCTGGGCATGAACCCCGCGCGCCAGGCCTCGATCCGGGCCGGCATCCCGGAGTCGGTCCCCGCGCACACCGTCAACAAGGTCTGCGGCTCCGGGCTCAAGGCGGTCATGCTGGCGGCCCAGGCCGTGAAGTGCGCGGACGCGGAGCTGATCGTGGCGGGCGGCGCCGAGAGCATGAGCGGGGCGCCCTACCTGCTGCCCGGCGGGCGCTGGGGGGAGCGCCTGGGCAACGGCAAGCTCCTCGACCACATGATCCACGAGGGCCTGACGGACGCCTTCCACGACATCCACATGGGCATCACGGCCGAGAACATCGTGGAGCGCTACCGGATCAGCCGCGAGGACCAGGACGCCTTCGCCGCGGAGAGCCAGGACCGCGCCCTTGCCGCCATCCGCGAGGGCCGCTTCAAGGACGAGATCGTGCCCGTGCCCGTGCCGCAGAAGAAGGGGGACGCGCGGCTGGTGGACACCGACGAGTATCCGCGGCCCGGGACGACGGCGGAGACCCTGGCCAAGCTGAAGCCGGCCTTCAAGAAGAACGGGACCGTGACCGCGGGCAACGCCAGCGGGATCAACGACGGCGCGGCGGCGGTAGTCGTGACCACGGCGGCTCGCGCGCTCTCTCTCGGCGCTGCGCCCCTGGCCCGCATCGTCTCCTACGCCTCGGCCGCGGTGGACCCGAGGGTGATGGGCATCGGTCCCGTGCCCGCGGTGCGCAAGGCCCTGGAGAAGGCGGGCATGGGCGCCGACCGCATCGACCTGTTCGAGCTGAACGAGGCCTTCGCCGCCCAGAGCCTGGCCGTGCTGCGGGAGCTGAAGCTCGACCCCGCGCGCGTCAACGTGAACGGCGGCGCGATCGCCCTCGGCCATCCGATCGGCGCCTCGGGCGCGCGCGTCCTGGTCACCCTTCTCTACGCGCTCAAGGCCCGGGACAAGCGCGTGGGCGTGGCCTCGCTCTGCATCGGCGGGGGCCAGGGCGTGGCCATGGTCGTGGAGAGGCTGTAGGGCCGCATGGACGAGCGCGGCGAGAACGAGACGCCCGAGGAGGGACGCTGAGGCTCGATCCCATCGGTGTCGTGCGCAACGGCGTGGCCGACGCCCGCGACGAGGAGTGGGGCCGCGTGGTGTCCGAGATCCAGCTCCGGCCGGAGCTGGCCGACGGGCTGCTCGGGCTGGAGCAGTTCTCGCACGTGATGGTCCTCTTCTTCATGCACGAGGCGCGGTTCGACGCCGTGACCCAGCTGACCCGGCGGCCCAGGGACCGGACGGACATGCCGCTCGTAGGCGTGTTCGCCCAGCGTGCCCGGCATCGTCCCAACCCGATCGCGGCTACCACGGTGGAGCTGAAGCGGGTGGAGGGCGCGTCCCTGTTCGTGCGCGGCCTGGACGCCATCGACGGCACGCCGGTGCTGGACGTCAAGCCGCACGTCCCGGCGTTCGACGCCCCCGCCCATCCCCGCCTGCCGGAGTGGGTCGCCCGTCTGATGGAGGGATACTTCTAGCCGAAAGCGCCGGGCTACTGGTACTTCATCCGGTTGCGCGGGAAGATCGGGTTGGCCTGCATGTACGCCTCCACGGCCTCCAGCGTCGTCATCTTCTTCGGCGGAAAGACCTTGCCGTTGGTGCCGGCCGTCCACGTGATGACGAAAAGCAGGCCGTCCACGCCCAGGTCCAGGGCCATGCGCTGGGCATTGTTCATCAGCTCGACCGACTCGGTGGTGTCGAACAGGATGTACTTCCAGACGAATTGGGTCTTGGCCCCCAACTCCCGCTTGCGCGTCGTCGCGGCGCGGAGGAACGACATGGCCTTCTCGAAGTTCCCCCCGATGCGGTACGTCGAGTAGGACTCCGGGGTGCTGCCGTCGATCGAGCAGTACATCGCATCGAGCATGAGGAACTCGTCCTTGAACGCGTGCTGGGCGTTGGTGTCCGACTCCAGGATCGCGTTGGGGAACGCCTGGCGGCAGATTCGGATGATCTCGGGCGTGTGGGGGCTGAGGGTCGGCTCTCCACGGCCGCCGAACCCGACCCGCCGGACGGTCACGTCATGCTTGTGGCACGACCGCGCGATGTTCTCCACCACGGTCGGGGAGAAGTAGAAGGGCAGTCCTTCCCGGCGAAGGAGGTCGGGATCGAAGCCCTGCTTGCAGCCCGGACAGCGTAGCGTGCAGGGCAGCGACGGTTCGATGTGCAGGCTGGCGATCCAGTCGATGCTGCCGAGGGGCCACCCCCGGCGCGCCTGCACGTCCCGGAGCTGGCTGGCCGCGTGCCGGTCCGACTCGGTCAGCGCGGGAAAGTGCGGGTTTCGCAGCGTCGTGTCGTACTCGGGGTCGAGCGGCTTGAAGAACGCGCAACGCCGGCACTCCTCGATGAAGGCGCGGTTCTCGAGCACCATGCGCATGCGCATCTGGCGGAAGGCCGGGCTGTTGAGCACCTCCGGCGCGAAGTCGGCCGTCTCCATGTCGGTGTCGACCATGGTGAAGCTCTCGCCGTGGTCGCACCCGCACGGGATCCGGCCGCTGGCCTTGATGAAGATGCTGTCCCAGTACTTGCAGAAGCCGTGCGGCAGGGTCGCGGTGACCTGGGGGGTCGTCATGGGCATTCCCGAAGGGAAGGCCTACGCTACCACTCTTTCAAGCGGAGTTCGAGCAGGTCGCCGGGGGAACCGGTGCTCGCCGGACCTACCCGATCCGGTCCATCAGGGCCTTCTTCTTGGCCGCGAACTCCTCTTCCGTGATGACGCCCTTGGCGCGCAGGTCGCCCAGGCGCTGGATCTGGGCGATGGGGTCGGAGACGGACGTGGCGCCGAGGCCCGGGCCGTCCGCCATCTCCGCGGTCCGGACCTGGAGGACCTGCCTCTTGAACGCCACGGGGTCACCGAGCTGGTGGAAGGTCATGCCCGAGGCCTCGTTGGCGGTCAGGATCTGCAGGTCCCCGTAGCCGAGCAGCCGGCCCAGGATCGACTGGTTCATGACCAGGTCGTTGATCTTGTCGAGCGAGGCGTCCCGGTGGCTCTTGGAGAGCACGCCCTCCAGCTTCATGACCCGGAGGTTCGTGACGACGTAGATCTTGTTGCGCCACCAGACCCACCGGCCCAGCAGGATGGCGCCGAGGACGAGGGCCACCACGAGCAGCATGCCCGTGCCCAGCAGGCCGGCCGCAGGCGCCGACAGCGCGTAGGCGACGCCCACGCCGATCAAGACGAGGGCCAGGAACACGAACAGGCCGCCGAAGGTCGCGGCCACGCTCCGGCGGGCAGAGTGCACGGTGCTCTCGCCCGGGATCATCAGCTTGCCCATGTAACTCATGACCTTCCCCCAGTATTTCTGGCTATTGTCCCTTGTCCCTGCTCTCCAGCGCGTTCCTTGTCCAACTATTCCGGTTACGTCCTCGTCCAACTATTCCAGTTGACACCACCGTCCGGCTTCCACTATCTTCGGGGCATCCGATCCTGAGGAGCGGGCCGTAGGCTTTCCGCTCTCCCCCATCTCGCTTCCACCGAGAAACGCCATGGCCGACGAAGATCCCTCGAACCCGAAGGACCCGGAGCCCGGCGCGGGTCAGCCGCGGCGCGGCCGGCGGCCCAAGGGTGAGGCCCCGCGTGACGGGACGGCCCGCGACGCGGAGGAGGCCGGTGGGGGGCCGGACCCGGCGTCCCCCGCCGCCGTGATGACCGCGGAGCCCGAGGCCCCGGGCGCCGCCCCCGCCCCGCCCGCGGCGGAGCCGGCGCCCGCCGCGGCCGCGCCCGACCGCAACCGCCTGGACCTCGCTGCGCTCAAGGAGATGGGGATCACCAAGCTCGCGCAGGTGGCCAAGGCGCTGGAGATCCCGGGCGCGGCCAGCATGAAGAAGCAGGAGCTGGTCTTCCAGATCCTGCGCGCTCAGGCGGAGAAGGAGGGCCTGATCTTCTCCGAGGGCGTGCTGGAGATCCTGCCCGACGGGTTCGGCTTCCTGCGCGCCCCGGAGTACTGCTACCTTCCGGGGCCGGACGACATCTACGTCTCGCCGTCCCAGATCCGCAAGTTCGACCTGCGCACGGGCGACACCATCAGCGGCCAGATCCGGCCGCCCAAGGAGGACGAGCGGTACTTCGCGCTCATCAAGGTGGACGCGGTCAACTTCGAGCCGCCGGACCGCTCGAAGGATAAGATCTTCTTCGACAACCTGACCCCGCTCTATCCCCAGGACCGCATCAAGCTGGAGACCGTGCCCGACTCGCTCTCCACCCGGATCATGGACCTCATGACGCCGCTGGGGAAGGGCCAGCGGGCGCTCATCGTGGCCGCTCCCCGCACGGGGAAGACTATGCTGCTCCAGGCCATCGCCAACGCCATCACCACCAACCACCCCGAGGTGGTCCTCATCGTGCTGCTCATCGACGAGCGGCCCGAGGAGGTGACGGACATGCAGCGGTCCGTGCACGGCGAGGTCATCTCCTCGACCTTCGACGAGCCGGCCGACCGGCACGTGCAGGTGGCGGAGATGGTCATGGAGAAGGCCAAGAGGCTGGTCGAGCACAAGAAGGACGTGGTGATCCTCCTCGACTCCA
>DAINRN010000278.1:5076-5400 GCA_036741815.1 Acidobacteriota bacterium | reverse complement strand
CGTGAGTGCCGCCATTGTCCTTATGGGCCCCGCCGTCCCGACGCTGTCCGCCCAGACCGACCCTTACGGGACGCGGAACCGCCCCTTGGAGGGCCGACGCTACGAGACCATGCGCGCCCTTGCCCACTACCTCGACGAGGCCGCGCAGGACGCGTTCACGACGGCCATAGAAGAGGCCCGGGAGGGCGCGCAGGGACGCCGCCTGCTTCTGGTCGCCTCGGTTCATGGCCTGAGCGTAGAGCGCGGCGAACATCCAGTCCGAGTGCTCGATGGTGAAGGGCGCCACCTTGTACTTGCGCTCGGCCAGAAAGCGTTCGAACGACG
>DAINRN010000278.1:0-5066 GCA_036741815.1 Acidobacteriota bacterium | reverse complement strand
CCTGCTGCCGCTCGTCCGGGACTTCGCGCGGAGGGCCGACGAGTTCCACGCCGATATGGACAACTATCAGGCGACCCGCCGGGACGTGCCGACGCGCGTGACGGACCTCATCACTCGCGCGCGTCGCGTCAACAGCCGCCTGGAGACGACCTACATCGCCCCGGGCACAGCCGAGGACTGGACGGACGTGATGGACGTCCTCACCCGCATGAAGGGGCTCATGGGCGGGGAGAACGTCGAGGTCCCCATGGCCCACGGCAACCTGGAGGACTATGACCGCGACTACGGGATGTTCGGCGGGGTAGCCCGGGCGGGCGGTACGGGCGGGTCGGCGTTCGACCTGACCGGCTACCGGCTGGAGCAGTTCCGCCGCCTGGCCCACGAGCTGGACCAGGACGCCCTGCGGTCACACCAGATCGCGGAGACGAACCGGGTCAACTCCAGCGGCCGGCAGCAGGAGTTCCTGTCGGACCTGCGCCGGTTCGCGGAGCGCGCCCACGACGTCCACGTACGGGCCGACGCGGGCCGGGTCGACTCCCGGGAGATGGCCCCCATCGTGAGCCGGCTGCTCCAGGACGCGCGGGACACGGACCGCAGCCTCCGCGACACCCGCGTCTTCCCGGAGGTCTGGGACCAGTGGGCCGAGACCATCGCCGTCCTGAGCCAGATGGTGGACCTGGTGCGGTAGCAGCGCCGCGAGGGTCGCGCTAGAGCGCGGGTGTTCACTTCCAGGCAACC
The DNA here is from genome assembly GCA_036741815.1 of Acidobacteriota bacterium. GTDB lineage: Bacteria > Acidobacteriota > Vicinamibacteria > Fen-336 > Fen-336 > DAINRN01. The sequence continues at coordinate 4,328 of DAINRN010000278.1, read as the reverse complement.
CACCCCGCGCGCAGCGCGACCCGAGCGGCGCGGACCGGCACGGGAGACCGGTGGGCAAGGTAGCGACAAGAGACTGAATTGACGCGGGTTAGGAGGGCGTTACTTCCCTCTGTATAATCACCTGCGCCGAATGAGCCCGAAAGAGGTCGACGGCGAGGATCGCGCCGAGCAACGCTCCGAGTTCCTGCGCGGGCAGATGCGGGAATGGATGGAGCAGGTGGGCTCGTCGGGAAAGACCCGCGACCTCTTCGAGCTCGAGATGTGGCTGCGCAGCTTCGAGCGCTTCTTCCGCATCAAGAACCAGCCGCTGTCGGAAAAGGAGACCCGGCAGCTCGCCCTGCGGAACTGGTCGGAGGAGCTGCGGCTGGTGGACAACGCGCTGCTGCGCGCGGTGCACCTGTGCTCCTCCATCCTGAGCGAGGAGCAGGTCAACCAGACCCGCTTCGACAACTACGTGGAGAGCTACCTCAAGAAGGACGACGTGGTCGACCCCTACGTCGAGAAGCTCCTGCGCCAGTCGTCCCCGGAAGCCGGCCTCACCCTCCTCCGGGAGTCCTTCGAAGACCTCCACCTGGTGGTGGGGGACCTGGTGAAGCAGTCCCGCATCCCCTATTCGACCTTCACCGCGGTGGGCAAGATCCTCTACCGCGAGGTCCGCCGCAGCCACGTGCTCGCCCTGCTCATCGACAAGAAGTTCAAGCCCATCCACGACCGGATCACCAGCCAGGCGGTCGCCGCCGTGATCCGCAAGATCGAGAGCCCCACGGACCGGAAGCACGCGGCAAAGGTCTTCCTGGAGTTCTTCCGACTGCTGCACTACCTGGACTACGCCGACCCCAGCCGGGCGGACGAAGAGCTGAAGAACACCATCCTCGTCTTCGCGCTCATCACCTCGGAGACGCGGCTGCTCCTCGGCCACCTCGAGCGGCGGGTCCTGAAGACGTTGGATCCCCAGAGCCCGCCCTACGAGCTCTACGACTCGTTCGTGTACTGCATCCCCCTGGAGCTGAAGAAGGTCATCAACACCGAGCTGCTCGACATCTCGGTGGCCCGCCAGTCCGACAACGTGCGGGCGCGGGTGGAGAACAGCCACGGCATCCTGAAGGACTGCTTCCAGCAGTCCGTGGTCCAGCTGGCCCAGGTCTTCGAGCCCGGGCTCGCCGGCCGCGACATCTTCCCGGACTTCACGGCCAAGCTGGAGCAGTCCGTGCAGCTGCGGGACGGCCTGGCCTGGCTCATCAAGGCCGTGCGCGAGTTCCAGGCGCGCAGGGAGGAAGGGGCCTCCGTCCGTCTCAAGGAGGCCATCTCGCGGTTCTACGACACCAACATGAAGTTCCTGATGTACCGCGACTGGTCCGGCTTCGAGCTCTTCTTCATCGAGATCCTCAAGTGCACGAGCCTCTCCGCCCTCCTGCTCATCAGCCACCGCTTCGAGACCTTCCTCATGACGCTGTACCGGGAGGTGCAGAAGCGGGCCATCCTCCAGGACGTGCCCATCTCGGAGGAACTGCGGCTGGAGGCGCAGGCCTAGCCTGGCCGTGACCTACGACGCCGCGCCCGGCCCGCGCGGCTTGACGTTGACCGCATCGCGCACCAGATAGAGCGGCCGGCGGCGGGCTTCGTCGGACGTCGTGGACACGTACTGGCCCAGCACCCAGACCGCGAGCAGTTGCACGCCGCCCAAGAAGAAGAGCCCGGCATGAGCCGCGTTTGCGCCCGCCGCGAGGGCCACCACCGCCGCCCCGCACACGAGCGCTCCCCCGAAGCCGACGAGCGCTATGGGCAGGCCGCTGAACGAGAAGAGGCCGAACAGGGCCAGCCGCGCCATCTGGCGGATGCTGTACTTGCTCTCCCCGCTGGGCCGCGGTGGCCGGTCGTAGAGCACGTGGCCCTGCCGGAAGCCCAGCCAGGCCACCAGCCCCCGCAGGAAGCGCTGCCGCTCGCGCAGGCTGCGCAGGGCGTCCGCCGCGGGCCGGGAGAGCAGCCGGAAGTCACCGGTGTCGGCGGGGATGTCCACGCTGGCCAGGGTCCGCATGAAGCGGTAGAAGATGTAGGCGGTGGCCCGCTTGAACGCCGATTCGCCGGGACGGGCGCGGCGTTGCGCGTAGACCACGTCGAGGCCGTCGCGCCACCGGGCCACCAGCTCCGGGATCAGCTCGGGCGGGTCCTGAAGGTCCGAGTCCATCAAGACCACGGCATCCCCGCGCGCGTGGTCGAGGCCCGCGGTCAGGGCCATCTGATGGCCGAAGTTGCGGCTCAAGGCCAGCACCCCGACCCGCGGGTCGTCGCGTGCGACGGCGGTCACCACCTCCAGCGACCGGTCCGAGCTGCCGTCGTCCACGTACAGGACCTCGTAGGACAGGCCCAGGGGGCCCAGCGCCGCGACCAGCCGCCGGTGCAGCTCCGGCAGCAGCGCCTCTTCGTTGTAGACGGGGAGCACGACCGTGAGCGTGGGCGCGGTCGTCATTCGGCGCGGCATCTTGGACTGGCGTGGCAGGGGAGTCAAGGTCGCGCGATTGCATGGCGCGGCCAAAGCTGCTAGTGGAAGGCCCCGTGTCGAGCCCAAGACCTCCGCTCGGTCCACTTCGCGCGCGCGACGGCGCCTGGCTCCTGGCCATCGCTGCCCCCGCACTGGCGCTGGCCTTTTTCGGCGTGGGCGCGCCCGCCACCGTCCTCTTCGACCTGGGCCCCAACGACGCGGACCACATCGCCGGCTTCGAGGCCCACTACGAGATCGAGGGGCCGATGGCCACGCGCTGGACCACCTACGAGGCCGACGTGGACCTGCCCCTGACCCTGCGGGGCGGACCGGTGTCGCTGACCTACCGGTTCAGCCGCGTCCTGCCGGAGACGGCGGTGGTGGACGTGCTGCTGGCGGGGAATCGGGTCGACCGCTTCACCTGCCGGGGCGGGGCCTGGGTGACGCGCACCGTCGAGATGGCCGCCCTCCCGCCCACGCCGCTCTCGATCGGGTTCCGGATCGACTCGCACGACCGCCGGAACCTGGGCCTGAGGCTGGACTGGATCCGCGTGACCGCCGCGGGTGGGCGGATGGGATGGAGAGGCTGGGCGCGGTGGGCCCCGGCGTTGCTGGTGCTCGCCGCCTACCTGACCTTCCGGCTGGCGGGGCTTCCGCCCCTGGCGGCGGCGCTCGTCACGGTGCCGTGGTCGGTGGCGGCGTGGCTCTGGGGCCGGGTCGATCCCTTCGCGCTGGGGCACGTGGCCTCCAAGATCGCGCTGCCCGCGATCGTCCTGACCGCGGCTTGCGCGGCGCTCGTGCGGGCGCGGCCCGGCGGGCGCTGGCTGGCCCCCATCTTCCTTACCGGCTACCTGCTGAAGGGAGTCGGCGTGTTCCACCCCGCCTTCTTCTACCCCGACGTACAGAACCACGGCCGGTACGTCGCGGCCTATGCGGAGGCCGCGGGCTCGATCCCGGAGCGTGGCATCGCGGCCCAGCGCCGGGTGGCCACCGCCTATCCCCGCTTCGTGGCCGGCCGCGCCTATGCCTTCCCCTATTCGCCGCTGTTCTTCGTCCCCTTCACGTGGCTGGGGTCCGATTCCGCGCGCGTGGAAGACGCGCTGCGCCACGTGGGGCTGGCCGCGGCCGCGGCCGAGGTGGCGGTGGTGTTCTGGATCGGCGGCCTGGCTTTCGGGCCCGGCGCGGCGGTGGCGGCGGCGCTGGTGGCGGCCTTCCTGCCTCCGCTCTACAGCCGGCTGCTCTTCGCGATGTGGCCGACGATCGCGGGCCACCTGCTCGACATCCTCGCCATCGGCGCCGCGCTCATCGCGGCGCGGCGGCCGGGCGAGAGGAGGCCGGCGGCCGCGTTCGCGCTCCTGACCCTGGCCGCGTTGCTCACCTACATCTCGAGCCTGTTCAACCTGTCCCTCTTCATCGGGATCTACGTTGTGATTCGGACGCTCATGTCTGGGCCGGACCTCAGGTTAGGTGTGGGCACCCTGCTGATCTGGCTCTTCTTCGCTCAAGCCTGCATCGGCACGCTGACATCGACCAGTCCAGTACTTTCCAGAAACGCCCTCGACGTCTTTTCGCGCGTCATCATCATCTCCTACGTGATTGTCGTTCTGGTCACCGACCGCCGTCGGTTCAGACTCATCCTGCTCGTGATGTCGCTGTCCCTGGGCTTCGAGATGGCCAAGCAAGGGTGGGCGGACCTTTGGCGCTCTCCCGGGCGTTCGAACGCCAACCCGGTCGCGTTCCTGGGCGATAACAACGGCGTCGCGATGGGATTGCTGATGTTGTTCCCACTGACGAACGCGCTGGCGCAGACCTCGAGCGCAGATGAGGTCGCCGACGAGCTGATCGTCCC
>DAINRN010000277.1:2084-5454 GCA_036741815.1 Acidobacteriota bacterium | reverse complement strand
CTGGACGCGGACGGCTTGTGGCCGGTGGTGCGCGACGCGGAGGCCCAGTCCATAGCGGTCCCCACCGGCGTGCAGGACTACTTCGCCGCCATCCACGGCGGCGTCCTCGGCATCCACCTCGAGCCGGGCCGCCTGAGGGTCGAGAGGCTCCAGACCGACCCGGGCCGGGTCGAGGAGTGCCTGCTGCTCGTGGACGCGGGCGTGACCCGGTTCTCCGGGATCAACAACTGGGAGGTCTTCAAGGCCCAGATCGACGGGCACGAAGGCGTCCGCTCCGCGCTGCGGGAGATCGCGGCCGCCGCCTCGCGGGTGCGGGACGCGCTCCTCGGCCATCGCTACGAGGAGGTGGGCCCTCTCATGGCGGAGGAGTGGCAGGCGCGCAAGCGCCTCGCTCCCGGCGTCACCACGCCGGAGATCGACCGGATCGCCGAGATCGCGGCGTCCCACGGCGCGGCGGCCAAGGTTTGCGGGGCCGGCGGGGGAGGCATGGTCACCGTCTGGGCCGTGCCCGGACGGCGCGAGAAGGCCGAGGCCGCCCTGCAGCAGGCCGGCTTCAAGAGCATCCGCTTCCGCCTCGACCTGCGGGGGCTGGAAGTCGAAAACGTCCCCTAAACGTTCTATAATCGCTGTTTCGGCTCGAGGCAATAAAGATGATCCAGGCGACTCAACTGAAGCGGGGGATGGTCATCAAGCACGACAAAGACCTCTTCCGCGTGGTCGAGGCCCAGCACAAGACCCCCGGCAACCTGCGGGGCCTCGTGCAGGCCAAGATCCGCAACCTCAAGAACGGCGCCATCATGGAGCATCGCTTCCGCTCGGTGGACATGGTGGAGAGGGCCATCCTCGACGAGACCGAAATGGAGTTCCTCTACCAGGACGGCGACATGTACCACTTCATGAACAACGAGACCTTCGAGCAGATCGGCCTCTCGGACGAGGTGCTGGGCGACGCCGTCCCGTACCTCATCCCGAACATCAAGCTCAAGATCGAGATGTGGGAGGGCCGCCCGGTGGGCATCGAGCTGCCCCTCATGGTGGAGATGAAGGTCCTGGAGACGGAGCCCGCCATCAAGGGTGCGTCGGTTTCGAACCAGAACAAGCCGGCCAAGATGGAGACGGGCCTCGTGGTCAACGTGCCGCCCTTCATCTCCGAGGGCGACGTGATCCGCATCGACACCGCCACGGGCGGCTACATCGAGCGCGCGCGATCCTCGGCATGAACCCGGTGGCACGGCCCTCCTCGGGATGGGTCGAGGTCATCACCGGGAGCATGTTCAGCGGCAAGAGCGAGGAGCTCATCCGGCGCATCCGCCGGGCCGAGATCGCCCGGCAGAAGGTCCAGATCTTCAAGCCCAGGATCGACAACCGCTACGCCGAGGACCACATCGTCAGCCACTCCGACATGAAGATGCCGTCGCAGGTGGTGGGGTCCGCCTCCGAGATCCTGGAGCTGCTCGACCCCGGAACCGAGGTCGTGGGCATCGACGAGGGGCAGTTCTTCGACGCCTCCCTCGTCCAGGTGGTCAACGACCTGGCCGACCGCGGGCTGCGGGTGATCGTGGCCGGCCTCGACCAGGACTACCGCGGCCGGCCCTTCGAGCCCATGCCCCAGCTGCTCGCGGTGGCCGAGTACGTGGACAAGACCCTGGCCATCTGCATGCGCTGCGGCGCCCCCGCCAACCGCACGCAGCGTCTGGTGGCGGCCACCGACCGCGTGGTCGTGGGGGGCGCCCAGCAGTACGAGGCGCGCTGCCGCCGCTGTTTCCAGCCGGGCGTCACCGGTTCCGAATCGTACCACCCGGCCGGCCCGCGGGGCCGGGCGCGGGCGAGGCTCATCTTGTGCGATCACCGAACGGCGTCAACAGGTTAGGAGCTCGGTTACCGCGGCGGCACATAGCTTGCTGCAGTTTGATACGGAATGCCCCAACCGGACGCCGTCCCTCTCGTCCGCTGCCGCCTGGATGGTCCCGAAGACGAGCCCTCGACGGCCTTGCGGTACGTCCTTCTGGCCGAGCTGGACCTCTGGCAGTACCTCATGGAGACCCGCCACGGGCGCCGGGTGACCGTGGAGAGCGTCTCCGTGTGGATCCCCGACGTGGCGGCGCACGGGGTGTGGGTGCTGCCGGCCGACACCCTCGAGCCGGTCTTCCGGGTCAGCCTCGAGAGGCCCGGACCGCAGGGGTCGATGGTCCCCGTGGAGCGCTTCTTCGCGGCGGAGACCTATCCGCTGGCGCGGGAGGCGCTGCTCTCGCACGTCCCGGGGCTGCGGCGGCTCCGCGCCACCGCCGGCTACTTCGTGACCGAGCAGAGCGCCCAGCGGTTCGCCCACTCCGCCTGACCCCGGGTCCGCGCCGACGGCGGTCGCGGTGAGCGCCTCCCGGCTCATCTCCCTCGACGGCTCGCAGGGCGAAGGCGGCGGCCAGATCGTGCGCACCGCGCTCGCGCTGTCGGCCGTGACCGGGCAAGGCTTCGAGATCACGCGCATCCGCGCCGGCCGTGCGGTCCCCGGCCTCCGTCCCCAGCACCTGGCGGCGGTGCGCGCGGCCACCCTGGCCTGCGGGGCGCGCGTCGGTGGCGCCTTCGACGGATCCCCCGACCTGCGCTTCGAGCCCGGCCCGGTGACGCCTGGCGACTTCCGCTTCGAGATCGGCACCGCCGGCGCGGCGACGCTGGTCCTGCAGACCGTGCTGCTGCCGCTGGCCACCGCGGGGAAGCCCAGCCGGGTCGAGGTGACGGGAGGGACCCACGTTCCCGCCAGCCCTTCGTTCCACTACCTCGCGCGCCACTGGCGGGCGGTGGTGGAGCGGCTGGGGGTCGCGCCGACCCTCACGCTCTCGCGGGCCGGCTTCTTCCCGCCGGGAGGGGGCGAGGTCCGCGCGGAGGTGCAGCCCTGGTCCCGTCCGGCCTCGCTGTCGCTCGAGAAGCGGGGCGCCCTCGTGGCGATCCACGGGACGTCGGGGGCGTCGCGGCTCACGGGCGACGTGGCCCGGAGGCAGCGCGACGCGGCGCAGTCCGTGCTCTGGGAGCGGCGCCGATTGGAAACCGCGTGGGACGTGGTGGACGTCCCCGCGGCCTCGCCGGGATCGTTCCTTTTCCTGGAGGCCGTCTTCGAGGAAGGCCGCGGGGCGTTCGGGTTCCTGGGGCAGAGGGGCCTGCGGGCCGAGGTCCTGGGCGACCGGGCCGCCCGCACGCTGCTGAAGTTCCTGGACGCCGAGGGGGCGGTGGACCCGCACCTGGCCGACCAGCTCGGGGTGCCGCTCGCCCTTTCGGGCGGAGGGGGTATCGTGACCACGAGCGAGGTCACGCGACACCTGGAGACCGTGGCCGGCGTGATCGCTTTGACCGGCACGCTTGTCACCGGTACCCGGAT
>DAINRN010000277.1:0-2074 GCA_036741815.1 Acidobacteriota bacterium | reverse complement strand
GCATGGCAAAAACGGCGTCGTTGAATTCTTGCAGCAGTTCGGCATCCCGGCGCGGACCTCCGGCCGCCGCGGCGGGCCCGGGGCCTCGAGGTGGGCCGGGTTTGACCGCCCTGGGGCGCGCGGCTAGCATCGTTTGCCTGGGCACCGCGCTCGCCGGCTGCGCTCGCGCGCGGGCGATACCGAGGGTCGAGGTCGGGCCGCCGCGGGCGGCCACGCTCGAAGAGGTCGTGGCGGCGTATGACGGGTACTGCAGGGGGATCGAGACGCTGTCCGCGTCGGGCGACCTCGACGTGCGGGACCTGCGGGCGGGGAAGGCCCGCACGCTGGGGGTGCGCGTGGTGGCTGCCCGCAGGGGACGTCTCTACATGAAGGGCTCCGTGGCGGTGGTGACGGCCCTCGAGGTCATCTCGGACGGCGCGCGCTTCTGGTTCCAGGTGCCCTCGAAGAAGACGGTCTGGACGGGCGCGGCCACGGAGGGGGCGCCCACCGCCGCGCAGACCGAGGACGCCCCCTACTACGCGCTGCGCCCGGCCGACGTCACCTCGGCCCTCCTGCCCGAGCCCCTCGACCCCGGCCCCGGCGAGGTCGTGGTCCTGGAGGCGGACCGCGAGACGTTCTCCCTCTCCCTGGCCGGTCTCGACGGCGCGCGCGGGCATGTCCGTCGGCGGGTCTTCCTCGACCGCGCGTCGTTGCGTCCCGTGCGCCTGCGCAGCTACGACGCCCGCGGGGACGTGCGCACGGAAGCGCGGCTCTCGGGGTGGACGGCGACGGGCCCCGGGCGGGTGGAAGTCTCCCGTCCCCTCGACGGGTACGAGGCGGCCTTCACGTTCGACCGCGTGGAGACGAACGCGGCCGTCCCGGAGCGCGCGTTCAAGCCGCGCACGCCGCCGGACTACAAGGTCGTCGAGGTGGAGGAATAGTGGCCGCCGCCCGCGAGCCCATCCTGAAGACCGCCGACCTGCGGATGGTCTACCACGTGGGGAAGCTGGACGTGCACGCCCTGCGCGGCGTAGACGTGCAGGTGCAGAGGGGCGAGTTCGTCGCGATCATCGGGCACTCGGGGTGCGGCAAGTCCACGCTCCTGCACCTGCTGGGCGGCCTGGCCCGGCCCACGTCGGGGCACATCTTCGTGGACGGGGTGGAGATCTCCACCGCCGACGACGCCCTTCGGACCGCGATCCGCCGGAACAAGATCGGCTTCGTCTTCCAGCGCTTCAACCTGCTGCCCACCCTCACCGTGCGGGGCAACCTCGAGATCGCCCGCCAGGTGCAGGGCAACGGCACGCCTCCGCTGGAGCAGCTCGTCGAGATGCTGGAGATGGTCGGGCTGCCCCACAAGCTGCAGATGAAGCCGCTGGACCTGTCCGCGGGCGAGCAGCAGCGCATCGCCATCGCCCGCGCCCTCATCAACAAGCCCGCCATCGTCCTGGCCGACGAGCCGACCGGCAACCTCGACTCCATCAACAGCGGCCTCATCCTGGACCTGTTCTGCGAGCTGAACGCGCGCCTCGGCCAGACCATCGTGATGATCACGCACAACCCCGAGGCGGCCACGGTGGCCCATCGCGTGATCGAGATGAAGGACGGGCGCGTGCTGAGCCACGGGATCCTGCCGCAGCTCGTGACGGCCGGCTCGTGAGCCGCCCCCTGGCGCCCCTGGCCCGCCTCCTGCTCTGGGACTACGGCCGCGGCACGCTGCCCTACGACCTCCTGGTCGTGCTCATGCTGCTGCTGATGCTGGTGGTCCCGGGGACGTGGTGGGGCGACCCCATGGTGAGCCGGTGACTGCGATCCTGCTCGCCGTCCTGCTGGCCGCTCCCCCCGCCGGCGCGGATGCCGCCGGCGTGTTGAAGTCGCTGGAGACGGCGGGGCGCGCCCTGAAGACGATGAAGGCCTCCTTCGTGGAGACCAAGGTCCTGGTGCTCCTCGACGAGAAGCAGGAGACGAAAGGCGACGTCCTCCTGCAGGTGCCGGGCCGGCTCCGCTGGAACTACACGGATCCGCAGCCGAGCGCGATGGTGATCAAGGACGGCCGCTTCTCCCGCTACCTACCGAAGAGCAAGCAGGTCTTCCG
>DAINRN010000276.1:0-5456 GCA_036741815.1 Acidobacteriota bacterium | reverse complement strand
GGCCTCGGCGGTCGAGGCCTGCTGGCGGTGCTCCTTCAGCCGCGCGAAGAGGGCCAGCGCCAGTGCGTGGCTCGGGATCAGCTTCAGGGCCGAGGTCACGATCCGCTCGGCGCCGGCGGCGTCGCCGGCGGCGAGGAGGCCCTCGGCCTCGCGCACCCGCGCCTCGAGGCGGTCGCGGCGGCGCCCGCGCAGCAGCTCCCGCCGCGCGCGTTCCTGCAGCGCGCGCGCGATGAGGCTGTCGGGGCGTTCCTTGACCGCCCTGGAGGCGAGCACCACGGCCTTCTCCACCGCGCCCCGCGCCAGGGACTCCTCGGCCTCGAAGAGCAGCAGCCCCAGCTCGTGGTCGCGGCTGTCGGCCTGGCCCGCCCCCGCCGCGGCGGCGGCCACCGGCGGCGGCCCGTTCGGCGGCGGCCCGCAGTACAGGCACAGGCCCGTCGTGGGATCCAGCCGGAGGCCGCACTTCGGACAGGTCGGGGGCTGGGCGGTCACGGTCCCTGCTGGGGCGAGGCCCCCGAGCCGCCCGTCATGCCCGGAGCCGCGCCATCGGCCGCGGCAGGCGCCACACCGACGGTCGCCAGGAGGATCAGGGCCCAGTCCACCGGCCACCTCTCGTGATGAAGAGCGAGGGGGAGATTATCCACCCGCCCCGAGGGGCGTCAACATGAGCTTGCCGTGTCCCCCGGCGGGACGTATAACGCCCTCGAAGGCGTGATGCGGAGGCAAGGGTGGGCGGCCGGCGTGCTCCTCTGCGCGGCGTCGGCCATCGCCGGCACAGCGTGCGACGGAACCGCGGGCGGAAGCCCGGGCTCGTCGATCACGACGCGGCCGACCGTGCCCCTGACCAACACGTCGCCGACCGCGAGCCTGAGCGGGATGTGGGTCGGCGTCCGGCCGGGGGACGGCCTCGCTCTCGATTTCTCCGGTTGCGGAGCCTGCGCCGGCACACCGCCGCTCAGCGCCGGAGACGTCATCCTCAACATCTCCGATTCCAACCATGCGCTGTCCGGTAACGCGACCGTGACCGCCGCGGACGGCGAGGTGATCCCGGCCTCGGTCACGGGCGCCGTCACCGCCGGCGCCCGCGTCGCCATGCGATGGGAGGCAACGCTCGGAGGAGACTCCCCCACGCCGGGCGTGTTCAACCTGGAAGGGCTCGTGTCCGCCAACCGGATGTCCGGGACGTTGACCCTGACCGGCCCCGCGGTTTCTGGCGGCTCCGCCAATGGAACCTGGTCGGTCCGCCTGCGCTAGCATCGAACAAGATCTTGAACGCCGCGAGGGCCAGGATTCCCAATGGATGGGAACCTGGTCTATAAGTCTTCCGTAGGGAGTCACAGCATGAATGCGCCTCGCGTCGCTCGCGTCGTCCTTCCCCTCCTGTTCCTGGCCGCCATCCCGGCCCCCAAGCCGCGGATCGAGGTCGCAGAGCTGACCCTCGGCAACGGCATGCGGTGGCTCCTGTTCCCGCGCCACGACGCCCCCACCGTCTCCGCGGGCTGGGTGGCGCACGTGGGGTCGGTCAACGAGCGCGAGGGGATCACCGGGATCAGCCACCTCTTCGAGCACATGATGTTCAAGGGGACCCGCACCATCGGCACCAGGGACATCGAGGCGGACCTCAAGATCATCGCGGAGCAGGAGAAGGTCCGGGAGCTGATGCGCTCCGAGCTCAAGGTCATGCGCGAGCGCCTGCGGCGCGGCGAGATCGACGACCTGCTGAAGCCGGAGAACCAGACGGCGCGCTACCGCGAGCTGGAGGCGCAGTTCGACGACCTGGTGGCCAAACATCGCGACGTGATCGTGAAGGACCAGATGGACCAGATCTACACGCGGAACGGCGGCGAGGAGCTGAACGCCTTCACCACCGAGGACCTCACCGCGTACTTCGTCCGCCTCCCCAGCAACCGGCTCGAGCTGTGGGCCTGGCTCGAGTCCGACCGGCTCATCGACCCGGTCTTCCGCGAGTTCTACAGCGAGCGCGACGTGGTCTTCGAGGAGCGGCGGATGCGGACGGAGTCCACCCCGCTCGGCAAGTTCGACGAGGCCTTCAACGCGCTCTTCTGGGAAGCCCATCCCTACAAGTGGCCGGTGGTGGGCTGGCCCTCGGACATCCCCGCCATCACCAAGGAGCAGGCGGACGAGTACTTCAAGACGTACTACGCCCCCAACAACCTGACAGGGATCCTGGTGGGCGACTTCGACCCCGCGGAGGCCCGGGCCACCATTGAGCGTTACTTCGCCCGCGTCCCGCGCGGGGCCAAGGACCCGCCAGAGATGGTCACGATGGAGCCGCAGCAGCTCGGGGAGAAGCGCTACATAGCGGAGGCCGAGACCTCGCCCACCGTCCGCATCTGGTGGCACGCCGTCCCCTTCATGCACCGGGACCGGACGCCCCTGGACCTCGTGTCCGACCTCCTGACGGGGCGCACGGGGCGGCTCTACAAGAGCCTGGTCCTGGGCAGCCAGATCGCCAACCAGGTCGAGGCCTCGGTGGACCTCCGGAAATACGCGGGGAGCTTCCAGGTCGAGAGCGTGGTGAAGGAGGGCAAGGACCCGTCGGAGGTGGAGGCCGCGATCCACGAGGAGATCCGGCGCCTGCGGGACGAGCCGGTGCCCGCCGAAGAGATGCAGAAGGTGAAGAACCAGGGGAAGGCCTCGGCCTTCCGCCGGCTGTCGTCCCCGTTCTCGATCGCGATCCAGCTCCTCTATTACGACGGCCTGGGAGACTGGAAGTACATCAACAGCTACGCCGACGAGGTGGACGCGGTGACCGCCGCGGACATCCAGCGCGTGGCCCGGACGTACTTCACGAAGGAGAACCGGACGGTGGGCGTGTTCCTGCGCAAGGAGGCAGAGGCGTCGCCGGCCCCCGCCACCGCGCCCGGGGAGGGCGCGCGATGACCGCGGCCCTGCTCGTGCTCGCGGCCGCGCTCCAGGCCGCCCCGGCCCAGGCACCCGCCATCCCCGACAGCCCGGACAAGCTCGTCTTCGAGCCCCTCGCCTACACGCCGCCGCGCGCCGCGGACCACCGGGTGGTCCTGAAGAACGGGATGGTCGTCTTCATCGCCGAGGACCCGACGCTGCCGCTCGTGGACATCGCCGTGACCATTCGCACCGGCGGCTATCTCGATCCCGCGGGGCAGGAGGGGCTGGCCACGCTCACGGGATCGCTCCTGCGCAACGGAGGCACGAGCACGCTCACCGCCGACCAGCTCGACGAGCGGCTGGACTTCCTGGCCGCGCGGGTCGCGACGTCGATCGGCGAGACGGCGGGGACGGCCACCTTGAACTGCCTGGCGGAGAACCTCGACGACTCGCTGAGGCTGTTCGTGCAGGTGCTGAAGGATCCGCGCTTCCAGGAAGACCGCCTGGCGCTGACCAAGGACCAGGCCCTCCAGGAGATGACGCGCCGCAACGACGACCCCGAGGACATCGAGCGGCGCGAGTGGAACGTGCTGCTCTACGGAGAGGGCCGCGCCGTCAACCGCTTCACCACCGAGGCCTCGATCCGGTCGGTCACCCGGCCGGACCTCGTGGCCTTCCACCGCCGCTACTTCCATCCCGCGGGGATGATCGCGGCGGTGTCGGGCGCCTTCTCGCGGGCGGAGATGATCCGCAAGCTGGAGGCGGCCTTTGCCGGCTGGCCGGGCACGCGGCCCGAGGTGCCCCCCGTCCCGTCGGACGTCTCCACCGCGCCTGCCGGCCTCTACCGGATCCAGAAGGAGGTCCCACAGGGCCGGGTGTCGATGGGCCTGCCCATGGTGAAGCGCGACAGCCCCGACATCTACGCCCTCGAGGTGATGAACGAGATCCTGGGCGGCAGCGGCTTCGTCTCGCGCATCACGCGGACCGTCCGCTCCAACGAGGGCCTGGCCTACTCCGCGGGGTCGGCCCTGCGCTTCGGGATCTACTACCCCGGCGCGTTTCGCGCGCTCTTCCAGTCGAAGAGCCGCACCGTGACCTGGGCCACGCAGCTCGTGCTCGACGAGATGAAGAAGATGCGCGAGGAGCCGGTGACGGCCGAGGAGCTGGACACGATCGAGCGCAGCCTGGTCGAGACCTTCCCCAGCAACTTCGACTCGAAGGCCAAGTCCATGGCCCTCTTCGCCACGGACGAGTACACCCGCCGCGACCCGGCGTTCTGGGCGACCTACCGGGACCGGATCCGCGCCGTGACCGCGGCGGACGTCCAGCGCGTGGCGCGCCAGCACCTCGCGCCGGAGAAGCTGGTGGTGCTGGTGGTGGGCGACCAGAAGGAGATCGACATCGGTGACGGCAAGCACCAGGTCGCCCTGCCCGCGCTGGCCCCCGGCGGGCACGTGGTCACGCTGCCCCTGCGGGACCCGATGACGATGAAACTGCCCTGATGACGCCGGGCTAGACGTTCTTCCCGAAGGCGGCGACAAACTCCTTCAACAGGAGCGGGTTGTTGCTCTTGATGCGGCCCATGAGGAAATCCGTGGCCGAAGGCATGTGCTTGCCGTTCCAGACGTCGAGGAACATCGTCTTGCTCGACTTGAAGAAGCAGTCCGCGTCCTCGTCCGGCTTCCCCTCCGTCACGACGCACTTGTCCTTCGCGAGGTCCACTGTCCACTTCTCGTCGTCGTCGAGGGAGAAGTAGAAGGTCCGCGGCGTCTTGACGGCGCCCTTCTTGAGCTTCCTGGGCAGGGACTTGAAGATCCTGGAGATCTCGGACATCGTTCCCTCCCGCGGCGCCTGGAACTTCGCCGTCGGCTCGTCGTCTTATATTACCGGCCCGCCGCGGCTTCAAATGGCGCGCGCGGGCCCTTTGGAGGCATGGCGGAATGACCTGTCAGAAGTGCCGCAAGCCCGTGGCGGAGGGGGCGCGATTCTGCGCAGCGTGCGGCGCGCCCGTGGCGGAGGCCGGCGCGGCGGCGGCGCCCTCCGACTTCCACGTCGTGGGCGACGTCATGCAGGCCGTGGTGGTGCCGCTCGCCGCGGGCCAGGAGGTCCAGGCGGAAGCCGGCGCCATGCTCTACATGGCGGGCGACGTGGAGATGGACACGAACATGCGGGGCGGCCTGTGGGGCGGCCTGCGCCGGATGGTGGCGGGCGAGAGCCTGTTCATGACCCGCTTCCGCGCCCGCGGCCCGGGGCAGGTGGCCTTCGCCGCGCCGCACCCCGGCAACGTCAAGCGCCTCGACCTCGACGGCCGGTCGAGCTGGCTCTGCCAGCGCGACTCCTTCCTCTGCGCCACCGCCGGCGTCGAGATCAACATCGCCTTCACCAAGCGCTTCGGCGCAGGCCTCTTCGGCGGCGAGGGCTTCATCCTGGAGAAGCTGTCGGGATCGGGCACGGCCATGATCCACGCCGGCGCACTCACATTCCTCCGCCGGGAATACACCGTCCTGCTTCCGTTCCTGGCCATCGTCGCGATACTGCTCGGCCTCGCGATCAGCATGAAGACCGGCATCGCCTACGTCGCCGGCGGCTTC
>DAINRN010000275.1:1839-5483 GCA_036741815.1 Acidobacteriota bacterium | reverse complement strand
AAGAAGCAGAAGGTCCGCCGGGTGGTTTTCAACGAGATCACCAAGCGGGCGATCGAGGAGGCGTTCAAGAACCCCACCGACGTCGACGAGAAGAAGGTGGACGCGCAGCAGGCCCGGCGCATTCTCGACCGCCTTGTCGGCTACAAGGTGAGCCCGATCCTCTGGGACAAGGTCCGCCGCGGCCTCTCCGCGGGCCGCGTGCAGTCGGTGGCGCTGCGGCTCATCTGCGACCGCGAGCGGGAGATCAAGGCGTTCATCTCCGAGGAGTACTGGTCGGTCCTCGCCCACCTCGAGGCCAGCAACCCGCCGATCTTCCCCGCGTCGCTGGCCAAGAAGGACGGCAAGAACGTCGAGATCGTCAACGCCGATCAGGCGGCGGCGGTGCGCGCCGACCTGGAAAAGGCCGCCTACGTCGTCCAGAAGGTCCAGCCCAAGGAGCGCCGCCGCAACCCCGTCCCGCCCTTCATCACCTCCAAGCTGCAGCAGGAGGCTTTCAAGAAGCTGCGCTTCGGGGTCAAGAAGACGATGCAGGTGGCGCAGCGCCTGTACGAAGGCATCGAGCTCGGCCCCGACGGCAGCGTCGGCCTCATCACCTACATGCGCACCGACTCCACGCGCGTCTCGGACGACGCGCTGGTCGCCGTGCGCGACCGCATCGCCGCCACCTACGGCGCCGAGTACATGCCGGAGAAGCCAAACTTCTACCGCAGCAAGAAGGACGCCCAGGACGCGCACGAGGCCATCCGTCCGACCTACTTCGACCGCGACCCGGAATCGATCAAGCAATACCTCTCGAAGGACGAGCTGGCTCTGTACAAGCTCATCTGGAATCGCTTCGTGGCGTCGCAGATGAAGCCCGCGGTGTACGACGAGATCGCGGTGGAAATTGCCGCCGGCCCGTATCTCCTGCGCGCGAAGGGCTCCGTGCTCAAGTTCAAGGGGTTCCTCGCCGTATACGAGGAGTCCCCGGACGAGAAGGTGGAGAAGAAGCCGGCGGGGGACGATGCCACGGCCGACGACGCCGCGGCCGCAGATCCGGCCGCGCAGGTCCTGCCGCCGCTGGCCGAAGGCGACCGCCTCACCTTGAAGAAGCTCGACACCGACCAGCATTTCACCCAGCCCCCGCCACGCTTCAGCGAGGCCAGCCTGGTGAAGGAGCTGGAGGAGAACGGGATCGGGCGGCCGTCGACCTACGCCTCCATCATCGCGACCATCGAGGCCCGCGAGTACATGGAGAAGCGGGACGCGAAGCTCTATCCCACCGAGCTCGGGTTCCTGGTCACCGACCTCCTGGTGAAGCACTTCCAGGACATCATGAACGTCGAGTACACGGCGGCGATGGAGCAGGAGCTGGACGAGATCGAGGAGGGCACGGACAACCTCCTCAACACCCTGAACCAGTTCTGGAAGAAGTTCGAGAAGGACCTGAAGAAGGCCGGCAAGGAGATGCCGGACGTCAAGCGCATGGAGGAGAAGACCGACGAGGTCTGCGAGAAGTGCGGCTCCCCCATGGTCATCAAGTGGGGCCGCTACGGCAAGTTCCTGGCCTGCTCCTCGTATCCCGAGTGCAAGAACACGCGGCAGCTGGTGGGGGAGGACGATGGGCAGCCCGAGCTCGACCCGGCCGTGGCCGCGGAGGTCTGCCCGCTGGACTCCACGCACGGGCCCATGGTGCTGAAGAAGGGCCGCTTCGGACCGTTCCTGGCTTGCGGCGCGTACCCGGACTGCAAGGCCACCAAGCGCCTGGTGCGGGGCGAGGGCGGCAAGCTCCACGTCGAGGCCCTGAAGACGATCGACGAGAAGTGCCCCTCCTGCGCCAAGGACCTGGCATGGCGCCGCGGCCGGTTCGGCCCCTTCATCGCCTGCAGTGATTACCCGACGTGCAAGTACATAAAGAAGAAGGAGGCCCGCGAGATCGGGCTCCTCTGCCCGGACTGCGGCCAGGGCCAGGTGGTGGAGCGGAAGGGCCGTTGGGGCCGCTCGTTCTACGGATGCCGGCGGTACCCCGACTGCAAGTTCACCGCCTATCACCGGCCGGTGTCCGAGGCCTGCCCGGACTGCGGCCGCGCCTATCTCCTGGAGAAGGAGACCAAGAAGGAAGGCAAGATCATCTTCTGCGGGAACGAGGCGTGCCACTACAAGCGCGCGGCCTAGCCCTGCCCCCACGGGCGCGCGGCCCTCTCGTGCCGTGCCCTCGATGACTACCACCCGGGTGACGATCGTCGGCGGCGGCCTGGCCGGGGCGGAAGCGGCCTGGCAGCTGGCGCGCCGCGGCGTGGGCGTGGACCTGCATGAGATGCGGCCGGTCAGGAAGACGCCCGTCCACCAAACAGCCGACCTCGCGGAGCTCGTCTGCTCCAACAGCCTGCGCGGCAACGCGCTCGACCAGGCCGCCGGCCTCCTCAAGGAGGAGATGCGCCGGATGGGCTCCCTCATCATCCGGGTCGCGGACGAGGTGAAGGTGCCCGCGGGCAGCGCGCTGGCCGTGGACCGCGAGCTGTTCGCGCGGAGGGTGACGGAGGCCGTGGCGGCCCTGCCCCAGGTCGTGCTCCACCGCGGCGAGGTGGAGCGCATCCCCGAGGGTCAGTTGGTGATCGTGGCCACGGGCCCCCTCACCTCGGAGGCGCTGGCCGCGGACATCGCGCGCTTCGTGGGGGAGGACCACCTCTACTTCTACGACGCGGTCAGCCCGGTGGTGGAGGCGGACAGCATCGACTTCGAGCGCGCGTTCCGCGCGTCGCGGTACGGGCGCGGGGGCGACGACTACGTGAACTGCCCGCTCACCGAGGAGGAATACCGGGCCTTCCACGAGGCGGTGATGGCCGCGGAGCGCGCGACCATCCACGACTTCGAGCAGGAGAAGTTCTTCGAGGGCTGCCTGCCCCTGGAGGTGATCGCCAGCCGGGGCGCCGAGACGCTCCGCTTCGGTCCCATGAAGCCGGTGGGCCTCCTGGACCCGCGCACGGGCCGGCGGCCCTTCGCGGTCGTCCAGCTCAGGCAGGACGACCTGGCCGCCAGCCACTTCTCGGTGGTGGGCTTCCAGACCCAGCTGAAGTGGGGCGAGCAGAAGCGGGTGCTCCAGATGATCCCAGCCCTGGCCGGGGCGGAGTTCGTGCGCTACGGGATGATCCACCGCAACACGTACGTCAACGCCCCCCGGACGCTCCTGCCCACGTTCGAGACCCGCGCCCGCGAAGGGCTCTTTTTCGCCGGCCAGATGTCCGGAGTCGAAGGGTACGTGGAGTCCGCGGCATCGGGCCTGCTGGCCGGGCTGGGGGCCGGGGCGCGTGCCCGCGGAAGCGCGCCGGTGCCCTTTCCGGAGGAGACGGCGCTCGGGGCCCTGGGACGGTATATCTCCCAAAGCGACCCAACGAACTACCAACCTGCGAACATCGCTTTCGGTCTCTTGCCAGAACTTCCGGAGCGGATCCGCGACAAGGCCAAGCGGCGCCTGGGGCTATCGAGCCGGGCGCTGGCGCGACTGGCCGACTTCCAGGCAAAGGTCGACGAGGGCCCGTCCGTCCACGCCGCCGCCGCCGGCTGAGAAGCGTCCGTGAGGATGCGCACGGCGATCGAGCGGTTCCTGGTCCACCTCGATCGGGAGCGCAACGCCTCGCCCCACACCGTTCGCGCCTACGGGGAGG
>DAINRN010000275.1:0-1829 GCA_036741815.1 Acidobacteriota bacterium | reverse complement strand
ACAGGTCGGCCGCGAGCCACGGCCCGAGGACGCCGACCACCTCTCCGTCCGCGCCTTCCTGGCCGCCCTGCACGCGGGCGGCCTCCGGCGGACCTCGGCCGCGCGCAAGCTGGCCAGCCTGCGCACCTTCTTCCGCTACCTCTGCCGCGAGGGCGTCCTGGAGCGCAACCCCGCGGCCGCGATCCTTTCCCCGCGTCTCGAGCGCCGCATCCCGAGCCATGTCGACGAAGGAGAGGCGGCCGTCCTGCTCGACGTGCCGGGCGCGGATGACACGTCGCTGCGCGCCCGGGCCCTGCTGGAGCTGCTCTACGCCACCGGCATCCGCTGCGCGGAGCTGGTCGGTCTCGACCTCGCCGAGGTGGACTTCGAGGCCCGGATGGTCCGCGTGCTGGGAAAGGGCCGGAAGGAGCGCGTGGTGCCCTTCGGAGGCCGCGCCCGCGAGGCCGTCGTGGCCTACCTGCCCGCCCGCGCCCGGATGGCGCCGCGCACGGACGCCCTGTTCGTGAACCGCCGGGGCGGACGGTTGACGGACCGGAGCGTCCGGACGATACTGGCCGACCGGGTCCGGCAGGTTGCGCTGGCCAAGAAGATCAGCCCCCATTCCCTGCGCCACAGCTTCGCCACCCATCTTCTAGGCCGCGGCGCCGACCTGCGGACGATCCAGGAGCTGTTGGGCCATGCCAGCCTCTCGACCACGCAACGCTATACGCACGTAGACATACGACATATAATGGATATATACAGAAAGTCGCACCCAAGGGCAGGACGTGTAGGTCGAAACTAGGTAAATAGACAGCAAGTAAGACCGGGGGCCGTGTCCTGACGTCTCAAGAGAAGCCGATGGCGAAGGCCGCGGGGCTGAGCGACGAGGAACTGGTCGAGGAGTTCCAGCGCGGAGACCCGTACGCCTTCGACGTCCTGGTGGGTCGGTGGGATCGGAAGATCCAGGGCGCGATCTACCGGATCATGGGACCGGACGAGGACGCCCGGGACCTGTGCCAGGAGACGCTGCTCAAGGCGTACCGTGCGCTGGGGACGTTCAAGAAGGAGGCCCGGTTCTCGTCGTGGCTGTACCAGATCGCCTTGAACGTCTGCCGCGACCGGCTGCGCCGCCGCAAGGTGCGGCCGCAGGTGAGCCTCGACGAGCTCATGGAGGCGGGCGAGATCGCGCCCTTGGGGCGGGGGCCCAACCCGCTGGAGCTGATCGAGGCGCGTGACCTGTCCCGGGTGGTGGCGGCCGCCGTCGAGTCCCTCCCGCCGGAACAGCGGGAGGTGATCGTGCTGAAGGAATACCAGGGGCTCACCTTCCTCGAGATCGCGCAGGCGCTCGACGTGCCGATCTCGACGGTGAAGACCCGGCTGTACAGGGGCCTCAGCCAGCTCCGGCAGCGGCTGGAGAGGCAGGGCATCCACGCCGCGAACCCGCTGCCGGCGTTGACGCCGTGAGACAGGGATCGGGGTCAAGGGGGGGAGACGTCATGGAGTGCGAAGCCTTCCGGGAAGATCAGTTGGACGTGCTCTACGGCGAGGCCGACGGCGCCACCGCGCGGCGCTTGAGCGAGCACCACGCCGCGTGCGCCGCCTGCCGCGAGGAGATGGCCTCGCTGCGCCGCGTGCGCCGCGACCTCGCCGCCTGGGCCCTTCCCCAGGCCGTCGCGCCGCGCCCGAAGCCGGCGCCCCGCGCAGCGGGCTGGCTGGCCGCCGCGGCCGCGCTCGTGGCCGCGCTCGGCGCGGGCTTCGTGCTGTCGGGCTCGGAGCTGCGGCGCGACCACGGCACCGTCACGCTGCGGTTGGGGACGGGCGGTCCCGCCGTGGAGTCCCTCCTTGCC
>DAINRN010000274.1:0-5518 GCA_036741815.1 Acidobacteriota bacterium | reverse complement strand
GTTCGGGTTGATCAGCCTCTGCGGCGCGCTCGCCCTGGCCGAGCTGGCCTCCATGCTGCCGCGGACGGGAGGGCCCTACGTCTTCATCCACGCCGCCTCCGGCCCCGCCGCCGCCTTCGTCTTCGGCTGGCTCTACCTCCTGGTGGCCACGCCCGCCGCGATCGGCGCCCTGGCCACCTTCTTCGCGGAGCTGCTGCTGGATCTCGCCGGCCCCGTCGGGACCGGGCGGCGGGATCCGGCGGCCATCGCCACCCTGGCCTCCGTCACCATCGCCGTCCTCACGGCGGTCAACCTGCGCGGCACGCGCCTGGGCACCGCCGTCCAGGGGACCCTCACGGTCCTGAAGGTGTCGGCCATCCTCCTGGTCGTGTCGGCCGCGGTCGTCGCGGGGGGCAGCTTCGCGCACCTCGCGGAACGCTCGCGGACGGGCATCGAGGCCGACGCGGTCGGCCGGGCCGCCGCTTCCGTGATCTGGGCCTATGACGGATGGATCGCGGTGAGCATGGTCGCGGGCGAGGTGGTGGGCGCGGAGAGGCGGATGCAGCACATCGTGGTGGCGGGCATGCTCGTGATCGTGCTCCTTTACCTCGGCGCGAACGTCGCGTACTTCTACGCGATGCCCGTGGGGGCCATGGCGGCGACCACCGCGGGCGTGCCCCAGTGGATCGCCGCGCGGGCCATGGGGCCCGCCGGCGCCGCCTTGATCTCCGTGCTCATCCTCTGCAGCGTGTTCGGGGCCCTGAACGGGAACATCCTGGCCAAGCCCCGCGTCTCCTTCGCCCTGTCCCGCGACGGCTTGACCTTCGGATTCCTCGGGCGCGCCCACCCGAGCTGGTCGACGCCCCACGCCGCCATCCTCATCCAGTGCGCGGGGGCGGTGGCGCTGGTGTGGCTCCTCCGCGATTTCGATCGCATCACGACCTACTACGTGGTGGTGGAATGGGCGGCGCTCCTGTTCGCGGTGGGGGCGGTCTTCGTCCTGCGGCGGCACCGGCCGGACGCGCCGCGGCCCTTCCGCACGCCCGGCTACCCGCTGGTGCCCGCGGTCTTCCTCCTGGGAACTCTCGCCGGGCTCGCCGCGATCCTGTGGGGCGAGATCGACCAGCCGACCCCGAACTACGCGCCGGTCTGGGGCCTGCTCCTGTCGCTGGCCGGATTCCCGGCCTATGTGCTCTGGCGTCGCGGTGTCGATCCTCGCGTGTTCCGCTGACGGCGGGACCCCCGCACCCTGGACCGTCGCGGTAGCGCTGGGATCAGCGCGTCGTGGCCCTGGGAGCGGTACGTGCGCGCTTGGCGGCGGCTCGGGTCGGGTCAGGGCTCTTCGCGGTGGTCACGAGCGGGCCGGGTGTCTTCTCCGGCGCGTTGGCGGGAGCTTCGATCTGCCTCTCGGCGAAGAGCAGGCGGCGGATCGTACGCAGGTCGTTCAGCAGGCGATGGCTGGTCGTGAGGTGGTTCTTCAGCTGGAACAGCTTGTAGGTGGCCAACTGGATCGCCTGCTCGCGGCGCTCGGCGCCCGTCGAGGCGGCCAGCAGTGCCTCCCCCTTCAGGTCCTCTTGCGCCTCGTTCACGGCCTCCAGGAGCCGACCCAGGTACTCGGCGGCGCCCTCGATGCTTCCGAAGTTCGTCTCCGTTTTCGATTTCTGGCTCAACGCGTTTTCTCCATGCAAGGAACAGGTTCGGGGCCGGATGAGAGACGGCCATCGTGGCACGAACCGGAGCGCAAGGGAAGCCCCGATCTAGCGTTAGAGGGTGACGCCCATGCGGCCGCGCAGGGCGAAGGCGAAGGCGACGGACAAGAGGAAGAACGCGACCAGCCAGTTCAGGTGCCACCCGAAGATCGACACCTCGTCCTCGCGGTAGCCGACGGCGATCGAGGCCAGGGGACTCTGCGCGGGAAGCGGGGGCTCCGCGGGATAGATGAGCTCGTTCCAGAAACCGGGCGCGAGCCGCTCCGGCGACCGCCGCCGCACCTGCGCCGAGACCTGCGCCGTCTTCGAGTACTCCTGGTCGCCCAGGCGGAGAGTCAGCTCGTGGTCGCCCCAGTCCAGGGCGCGCAGGCGCCAGGCCAGCTCGCGCTCGGCGGGGATCCAGAGCGCGGGGGTCTCCACGGCCACGCCGGGCGGGGCCTGCAGGCTGGCCGCCGGCCTCGCCGGCGCGTCCTCCTTGAGGCGGGCCTTCACGATGAAGTCCTCGCCTGGCCGCAGGCCGCGGTAGCCGTAGTGGAACTGGAGCTGGGCGATGACCAGGACCAGGGGGACCATCATCCACAGCATGGGGACGGCCGACAGCGCGAGGTACTTGAGGTTGTGGCGCAGGATCTCCGTCTGCGCCCGAAGGATCGCGGGCACGTCGTCCTTGAAGAGGCGGATCTCGAAGAGGCACGCGTGGATCTGCCGCTTGACGGCCTCGAGCCTCGCCTGGTTCGAGGTCTTCTTGTAGACGAGCAGCATGCCGATGGCGGCGACGAGCGACACCACCAGCAGGCCCACGATGGGCGGCAGGGAGCGGAACGGCAGCAGGAGCGCGTCGAAGAGCGGCCGCAGCGCCCCGTTGACGAGGTTCACGAGATGTAGCCGAGCCCGCGCAGCCTCTTCTTGATCTCCTCCTCCGTGTCGGCGCCCTCGAGCTTGGCCAGCTCCTTCTCCAGCGCGTGGCTGACGAACTCGTCCGGAGAGGAGTAGCCCGCGATCCTGGCGTAGCGCTCGATCTTGGCCATCAGGTCCTTGTCGATCTTGACCTTGTTGGAACCGAACATTTCTTGACCCCCCACCCTATCCCTCCCCACGTAGGGGGAGGGACTGTTGATGCTAGTGTTGCCCCGCGCCCGTTGCTGCTGCCCTGTTCGGAAAACCCTCGACGCCGAACTCCGCCAGGACGGCGGCGGCCAGCTCGTCCAGCTTGGCCGCGGGCCGCTTGAGCGGGCGGCTCGTGACGAGGATGCCCGGCACGGCGTCGGGGTCCATGCAGTGGTCCCCGCTCCATTCCTCGCGGTTGTCGGTCATGACCTCGGGCATGAGCCTGCCGAGGGCCGACTCGTCCGACCCGCGCACGCCCTTGGCGTAGCCCACCACAAGGTCGGGCCCGACCTCCAGGTGCCCGCGGTCGCGGTACTCCTCCCGCCGGAGCACCTTCGTGACCGCGCGCTCCCCCGTCTTGGGATCCACCACCTGCAGCAGCTTGTCGCCGATCTCCCGGGCCAGGGCCTCGCGCTGGCCCGGATCCACGATGCCGTTCTTCTCGCGGCCCGCCACGTTGATGTAGAGCCCGTTCAGCCCCAGCGCGTAGGCGCGGGTGCGCGACCATTCCACATTGGAGTACAGGCCGATCTCGTCCTTGAGGTCGGGATCGCGGGCGGCCAGGTAGCCTTCGTTCCTGAGCCACGTGTTGAGGTGGAACGCGCGGCGCCAGCTCGTGAAGCCGTGATCCGACATCACGACCAGGGTGGCGCCCGCCTCGACCCTGGGCAGGGTCTGGCCCACGATCCGGTCGAACTGCTCGTAGACCCTCTTGACCGTGTCCGCGAAGGCCGCGTCCGCCGGCTTGTAGGCCGGGTGAGCCGGGTCCATCGCTCGCCACATCATGTGCGAGACCTGGTCGCCGTTGCCGAAGTAATAGAAGAGGAGGCCGCCCTGGAAGCGGTCGAGCACGTGCGCGTATTGCCGCACGACCTCGTCGCCGGCGATCCGCGCCTGGCCGACGAACTCGGCGGGGGTGAAGACGCCCGCCTTGAGGGCCTTCGTGTCCTCGGGCATGCCCTGCGTGTAGAAGAGGCCCATGGAGGCCGCCAGCTCGGCCGCGTACGAGCCGGGATGGGAGATCGGCATGGCCGGCTTCCGCGGGTCGAGGTTGAGCGGGGTGACGTACAGGGCGAAGTCGGGCCGGACCGCCTTCAGGTAGAAGCGGGCGATGACGGGGACGCTCTGCGTGGGCACCAGGTGGAGGCTGATGGGCACCCAGTCCGTCCATTCGCCGACCTTGAGGACGCGCTCTTCGCTGTCCACCACGATCTTCGCGACCGGCTCCACGTCGTCCACGTAGACCGTGAAGGGAGCGGTGATCTTGGACCCGTCCACGAGGAACGGGTTCGCCGGCCCCTCGAGCGTGCCCTGGATGACGCCCCCGCTCATCTCCACGTTGTGGACCCTGCCTCCCGAGACGTCCTTGCCCTCGAACGCGAACGGCTCGGTCGTGTAATAGGCGAACGTCCCGTACGTGCCGAGGATGTCGGGCGTGCCCATCCCCGACAGCTCGCGCGTGGCGCTGCCGGAGGGCGGGAAGTCCGCCGGCATGCGGACGACCGTCGTGCGGATCCCCCGCTTCTCCAGCACGTCCCAGAAGGGCTGCCCGTGGCGCAGCAGCTCGACCTTGTCCGACCCGAGCGGGACCTGGTACTTGCCCAGCTTCAGCCTCTTGTCCGAGGGCTCGGCCCGGCTCGTGGACAGGTACGGGACCATCGTCTTCGGGTCGCGGTGGATGAAGTCGTAGATGCCGTGGCCGCCGGAGTCCAACCCGGTGATGAAGTTCGACCACGCCACCGGGCTCTGGGGCGGCATCGACGTCCCCAGCGGCTGGAACATCCCCCGCGAGGCCAGCCTGGACAGGTTCGGCAGGCGGCCTTCCGCCATCATCTGCTTCGTCAGCGCGTAGTCCATGCCGTCGAAGCCGAGCACGATGACCGTCGGCTTCTCGCTCGCGGTCCGGGTCTTCGCGCAGCCGCCGGAGGACGCGGCGGCGGCGAGCAGCAGCGCGGCCACCCCGTGTCGCCGCCTACTCACGGGCGAACGCCTTCTCGTAGAGGGGCTGGCCGTCCATGTGGGCGGGCGGATCCAGGCCGAACAGGCGCAGCACGGTGGGAGCGATGTCCACCAGCGCCGGGTCGGCGCGGTCGATGCTCCGGCTCGCGAAGAGGACGCCGGGCACGAGCCGCGGGTCGATGCAGTGATCCCCGCTCCACGCCTTGACGTTGTCCTCGAAGACGGGCCCCGAGACGACGCCGGTGGCGCCGTCCCAGGACGTGCGATAGCCGGCGTTGAAGCCGATGATCAGGTCGGGCGCGTTCTGGAGGTACGGGCCGTGGTAGAGCTTCGCGGTGTCGAAGGCCTCGTTGATGGCGGTGTCTCCGGCCTCGGTGTCGCGCAGGCCGTGGAGCGCGGCCATGATCTCCGCCTTGACCCGCGCCGCGTCCTCGCCCGGCTTGACGATCCCCTGAACCTCGCGCCCCTCGAGATTGAGGAACATCCCCGTCAGGCCGATGGCGTAGGCCCTGGTCTTCGACCAGTCCACGTCCCGCAGCCACTCCGTGGATCCGTCGCCACCCTCCTTGAGGGCCAGCCAGCCCTTCGAGAGCAGCCAGGCGTTGAGGTTCACGCCCCGCCGGAAGGACGCGAAACCGTGGTCGGAGACCACCATGAGCAGGTCGCCCTTGCCCATCCGCGCCAGGACCTTCCCCACCAGCTCGTCGCTCCGGCGGTAGATCGCCTCGATGGCGCCGGCGTGCTCGTGGCCGTTTCCCCCCCGC